>JBGTFN010000445.1:0-1923 GCA_041747275.1 Gemmatimonadaceae bacterium
CGCGTTCCTGGCCGCTCGTCGATTCACGCGCTTTGTGCCCGGAGATGGTTCAGCCGCGGCTCGTGCCGGGCACGCCGGCTGGAGGCGCGCCGTGCGTGCCGCCCTTTCGTGGGCTCGGGATCGGGATTGATGGCGGTCAGGGCACCAGCGTGTTCGCGGGCGGCACGACCGCCGACGAGCAAGGCACGCCTCAGGCTCGCCGGCGCTCTGTCGGCTCACGCCGCCGCGTCGCTGTGCACCGCCACCGTGTTGTTCTCGCAGCCGTTGACACGACCACTCTGGCTAGCCCCAGCGTTTGCGGCCGAGTTGGGCGCTCCTGCAACCTCTGACTCCGCGAGACCCGACTACCCGCTCCGGTTGAGTTCAGTCGTGGTTAGGTCGGGCCCTGTCGCTGGGTCCCACCTGCGCCTCGCATCGACGCTCCCAGCGCCGGACCCCTGGTTCGGCCGAGACAAGTGGTTGCATGCGGCAGTCGCAGCGTCCTTGCAGTTCACTGCGTATGCATTTCTGAGTACACACGGGGCTTCGCGCTCCACGTCTCTCCTCGGTGCGACACTGCTGACCGGCGCCGCCTCTGTGGGCAAGGAATGGCACGACTCGCGATCCGGTGGCGTCTTCAGTCGGCGTGATCTCGTGTGGGACGTGGTGGGTGCCGTCGCAGGCTCAGTGGCGGCGCACCAGACCGATCGATTATGAGCTGGGGCAGATCGAAACGTCGAGGCGGACCGTGACGTTTACAGCTACAAGGGCTATGTTTGTGAGATACGTCCCCGGATTGCTGAGGCGGTGATGCGGCATGCTGGAGACAAACAGGAAGCGATGGTGATTCCCGACTGGTTGGCCGCTCGCAACATGAACGGCTGAACCCGGACCGCAGCGGCCGACTTTCCGCTGCCAAGGCGGAGTTCCGTGAAAGCTCGCAGCAAGTTTCTCCTCGGTGGCCTGCTGGTGCTGGGCACTTCGAGCTTCCTCATGGCCAGTTCGGTCAAGGAGACGGCGCAGTTCTTCCTGACACCCAGCGAACTCGCCGCCAAGGTGAGTGCTGATCCGTCGTTCGTGAAGGTCGGCGTGAAAGTCGGCGCAAAGGTGGTGAACGGCACGATCGATCGCGCACCCGACGGACGCTCCGTGCGTTTCCGCATGACTGACAGTACCACCACGTACAACGTGCACTACAAGGGTGTCATCCCGGATACGTTCACCGAAGGCGTCGATGTCGTCGTCGAAGGACGGCTTTCGGCCGATGGCACCACGTTCGAAGCCACCACGTTATTGGCCAAGTGCGCGTCCCGCTACGAGAACGAGCCGGACGGCAAGTATCCACAGTCGCCGAGCTATCCCGCAGGCACCAAGCCTGCAGCGTGAGCCTCGGCGCTCACCCCACCTGACGTGATTCTCGTTGGCGAGCTGTCGCTCTGGGTGGCCATTCTGATGGCCGCCTGGACGACCACGGTCTCATGGGCCGGCGGCTATCAGCGCCGCTCCGACCTGGTCTTCAGCGGCGAACGCGCGATGTACGCGACGTTTGCCTTCACTGCAATCGCATCGATCGGCCTCTGGTACGCGCTGTTCACGCACGATTTTTCGCTGCGGTTCGTGTCGTCCTATACCAGCCGGAACCTGCCGACGGTCTACACCTTCTCGGCCTTCTGGGCAGGGCAGGCCGGCTCGATGCTGTTCTGGACGCTCATCCTCGCCGGCTACGGTGCGTTGGCGGTGCTGTTCAATCGCAAACGCCTTCGCGAGATGATGCCGTGGGTGACCGGGACGATGGGGCTCATCACGCTCTTCTTCCTGCTGGCCACGGCGTTCGGTGCCAATCCGTTCGAACGACTCGACTGGGTGCCGGCTGACGGACGCGGCCTCAATCCACAGTTGCAGAACCCGGGCATGGCGATCCATCCGCCCATGCTCTACTTCGGC
>JBGTFN010000446.1:0-4324 GCA_041747275.1 Gemmatimonadaceae bacterium
AGCGTGACGCCGGCGTCCAATGCCACGAGCAGCGCCGGCAACTCGCGATAGGCATTCAGGATTTCCCCGCGCGAACGAGCTCCCCATCCGAGCGTCTGGCGCATCGCAGCAGCCGTTGTCCCGTCTGCACCCGCATAGGTCATGCCAAGCGCGACCGAGGCGCTGAACGGCGACAGGACGACATTCTCGCCTGGCTTGCTGTCCGCCACCTTGCTCATCAACTCCAGGCCGAACTGATTGCTGGCGCGGATCGCTTCCTGCTCCAATGCAGTCAGCGAGCGAGGCAGGTCGGTGATCACGGCCGGCGGGCCGTCACTTGGACCCGTGCCATTGCCGCACGCAGCCACCAGGAACAGCGCCGCGACGGACACGCACCTGGCGACGTACGAACGAACTGAGCCGTTTGAAGAACGCTGCATCTTCATCTCCCGCATCTGCGCGATGCTGTGTGCAAGGTCAAGATACCAGCGGCATACACCGGCTCGCGCGCACGTGACCACACGCAGACGAGCTACACGACGCGCGCCGGATCCACTCCGCGAATGGCAAAGACGCGCGCGATCGTTTCGCCGATCTTGTTGTTCGGCGTGCTGGCGCCAGCCGTGATGCCGATGCGCAGCGGACCGCCCGTCGGCAGCCAGTCCGCGCTGCTCGCCAGCTCACCGTGCGGTCCGATCGTGCGGAATCGCGCGGTGTTCGATGACACATCCACTTCATCCGGATCGGAGATGTGATACGTCATCACCTGTTCCGCACACAGCGCCGCGAGCGAGATGGTGTTGCTCGAGTTATAGCCGCCTACCACGACCATCACATCAAGCGGTTCCTTGAGCATCTCGACCACCGCATCCTGACGCTCCTGCGTCGCGCTGCAAATGGTGTCAAAGGAACGGAAGTGCGCGGCGCGATGCTCCGCTCCGTAGGCGCGTTCCATCGCCTCACCCACCGCATGCGCAATGGCCAGCGACTCGCGCGCGAGCATTGTGGTCTGATTGGCGACGCCGATGCGCACGAGATGCACGTCGGGATCGAAGTGCGCGGGCGCCTGCTTCGCAAACCGTTCGAGGAACGCCTCGCGTGAGAGCGCCGGCTGCGAGGTCGGCTTGCCTTGCGCCGCCTCGATGTAGTGCATCACAAGATCAGCTTCCGCCATGTCGCGCACCACGAGGTAGGTGCCGCCGGGATACTTCTCCACCTGAGAGGCCGTGGCGCGCGTCTCCTCGTGGTAGTACTTGCCGTGAATGAGCGCGGTGAATCCGTCGCGCGCGTACGCCTCCACACGCTTCCACACATTGAGCACCGAGCCGCAGGTGGTGTCGACAATCACGCAGCCAAGCGCGCGCAACGTCTCGAAGTCGTGGATCGTGACGCCGAATGCCGGCAGCAGCACCACATCGTTGGGACGCACGGGCGCATAATCAAAACCCGTGCCCTTGGCCTCGAGAAACGTGATGCCCATCGCCTGCAGCTTCACGTTCACGTGCGGGTTGTGAATGATTTCGCCCGCCAGGAAGATTCGGCGATCGGGAAACTTCTGGCGCGTCTGGTACGCGTAGTCCACCGCGCGCTCCACGCCGTAGCAGAAGCCGAACTCGCGGGCGAGCCGCACCGTGGTGTCGTCCACAGTCAGCGAAAACTCCCGCTCGCGCAGCAGGTCCACGAGTTGGCCCGTGTAATCCGCCGCGAGCGTATCCTGCACTTCCGCCTTGAGGCCGAATCCCTTGCGGACGTACTGCCCAGGCGTTGCCGTAGAGTCTGTCATATCACTGGAAGCTAGCATGTGCGGCGAGCTCACGACGCGCTGGCTCGGATCGCGCCATCGCCTGCTGTCGATCCAGCTGGAACGGCGCGACGGCATCACGAATCAATCTCGGCAGCGGACGCTTCGCGAACTGCTCCACATCCACGCAGACCACGACGACAGCCGCACTCACCTTGAGAGTCTCGTCAGCCAGTCCGATCACATCCACGTTGAACGTGAGTGAGGTCTCGCCAACTCGCGGCACACAGGTGACGAGGGCAAGCGCTTCATCGAGGCGCGCGGGTGCGAAAAATTCGATGCTCAGGTGCCGGCGCGGCATCCAGATCGTTGGCGCCGTGAAAATCTCCGAATATGGCAGACCGGCCGCCCTCAGCCACTCCTGCTCAGCGTGCTCCACAAAGCGGGTGAACGCGCTGAACCGGGCGATGCCCACCAGGTCGACATCGGCCCATCGCACCCTTTCCACACACACATGCGGCTGCGCGCTCATCATACCTCGCGTTGGGAGAAAGCCGGGGAACGTCGGGGAGGGCCGCGCAACAGCGCAGGTATCCCCTGACCACGGCGGCGATTGCGAGGCAATATACTGGAAGATCCGCGACGTCCGGCCCTTGGCCACCGCTTCCCTCTGCTGCCTTCCTCCCCTCGGTCGAGGTTCTCATGTACCGCACGCTGCTCGTTCCGCTCGACGGCTCGCCGTTCAGCGCCAAAGCGCTCCCGGTCGCCGCTGCCATCGCGAAACGCTCGGGAGCCGCAGTTCACGTGGTCACGGTGCTCGATCCGAGTGCGTACGTGCCCTTCGTGCCCGGCGAAGTGCTCGTTCCCGTCATGGACACCGACGCTCTCGCCGCCCGACGCGACGCCGATTCGGCGGCCATCAGGAGCGTTGCCGAGCAACTCACCGCCGATGGCATCTCGGCTTCGGGTCAGCTACTCGAAGGCACGGTGGTCGAGGCACTCAGCGAGCATGCGGTGAGCATCGGCGCTGATCTGGTCATCATGACCACACACGGGCGCAGCGGTCTCGAGCGCCTCTGGCTCGGCAGCGTGGCCACTTCATTTCTGCAGCGCGCGCCCTGCCCGGTCTATCTGGTGCGTCCCACCGGTGATTCCGCTGAGGCACCGGCGGTCTCGACGGGCAGGGTGCTGGTCTCCCTCGATGGGTCAGCCTTCGGCGACGCGATCATTCCGTACGCGAAGCGCTTTGCGGAAGCGATGGGTGCATCCATCGAACTGTTCACGGTCGCAATCCCGCACGCGATTCCGATGGCCCCGTTCGGCACTGACTCACTGCTTGCCGACGAGGGCGATCTCACGCGGCAGGAGCACGAAGCGCAACAGCGACTTCGCGAGTTGGCTGCTACCATGCCGGAGGGCACGTCCGTCGAGGTCTCCACCGACATGACCGCCGCCAGCGCCATCATCGAGCGCGCCGAAAGCATCGGCGCCAGCGTAATCGCCATGGCGACACACGGACGCACAGGACTCGCCCGTTTGGTGCTCGGCAGCTGCGCCGATGCCGTGCTGCGCGGCGCGCCGCAGGCGATGCTGCTTTATCGTCCCACAGACGAAGAGGCAAAGGGCTAGCGTCGAGGCGTCAGCGAGCGCAGTGCGTCAGACGCTGCGCCTCAGACGCTGCGATAGAACGGCGCCGCCAACCACGGCGCCAACGCATACGTCACCAACGGCTCGTACGCGCGCTGTCGGTCGATCAGCGAGGCGGTAAGAATCCCGACGGCGCCGAGCCCGTGCTTTGTGCCCTGTACCCGGGCTTCGGCATCCATCGCGTGGCCCAGTTCCTCGCCGGCTCGCAGCCGCTGCGCCACACGACCCGGCAGCGGCACCACCAGCGATCCGCCAACACCCTCGGTCCCGTCGCGCGATATCGCCACCGCCCATGCGCAAGTGCGAACCTGGCCCGATGCCAGCTCCACGACGCCGCCCTCGAGCCCGACAGCGAGGTCGATGCGTTCGTCGTTCGTCAGCACATGCAGCGCCCGGGCGCGAGCACCTTGAATCGTCTGCTCATCCCCCCACGGCTGATCGGGTACGCCGGACTCAGCCGTGGCGCCGCTCACCAGAATATGCGGCGCAACACGCGAGAATACACTCGCTGTCGCAGCGATCTTGACCGGATTCAAGCTTCCGACGCCCACGCGCACGACGTCGGAGAGCGGACCGGTTGACCTGCCTGGTGAAGTCGAGTCCTGCGCCATAATCCCTCATCGTGAACCAAGTCTTGGTGCGCGGCGCGCGAAGATGTGCCCGGCTTGCTTGCTTGCAGCCACGTATCCGAGTAACGTAGCGCACAACACATGCCCGCCTCATCCGCCGAGTTTCCGCGGGCCCCCGAGCGGGCGCGTCAATCCGGTCAACCCGCGCCCCGCACCCGGCTTTGGCTCGAGTTCATCAACACCGATACCGCGCCGCTCGTGCCGCGCGGCGATTTGCTGCGCGATTTCAACGCACTCGTGCGCTGGCTCGTGGAGCACGGCGTGGTTGACCTCGAACGCGCCGCTGGTACCGCGCGGCGACTTGCTGCGCGATTTCAACGCACTCGTG
>JBGTFN010000447.1:0-3795 GCA_041747275.1 Gemmatimonadaceae bacterium
CTGGGCCACCGCGCCAATGCCTGGTCCCGACTCGAGTACACCCGGCCTGTCGCTCGCTGGCGGATCGAGTCTCGTGATCTTTGCATCGTCCGAGCGCAAGCCTGCCGCATGGAAGCTGATCGAGTTTCTCTCGCGTCCCGAACAGCAGGTCCGCTTTTACGGACTCACGGGAGATCTTCCGGCGCGTCTCGAAGCGTGGGACGCTCCTGAGCTTCGCGATGATCCGATCATTGGCGCTTTCTACGATCAACTGCTGCACGTTGCGCCGACACCCAAGGTGCCGGAATGGGAACTGATTGCGGCGCGCATCATCGATCAGGTCGAAGCGGTGGTACGCGGGAACGTCAGCATTGACGACGCGCTATCCGAACTCGACCGCGTGGTGGATGGCATCCTCGAGAAGCGTCGGTGGATGCAGGCGCGTCTCGCGGAGCAGCGGCCATGAGCGCTGCGCAGACGCGAGCGGGATGGTTGTTTCTCTCGCCGGCACTGCTGCTCATCGGTGTGTTCTTCGTTGTGCCGGTCGTCGCATCGCTGCTGCTCGGCTTCACGGATTTCGATATCTACGCGCTCGCTGATCTTGATGCGCTACGCGTCATCGGGCTTCGCAACTATCAGGCGCTGCTCGACAGCCCGCTGTTCTGGCAGGCGCTGCGCAACACCTGCTACTTCGCGTTCGTGGGCGGTCCGCTTTCAGTCGCCGTCTCGCTGGCGGCGGCGATGCTCGTGAACGCACGGGCCACACGTTTCAAGCCGTTCTTCCGATCCGTGCTGTTCATGCCGTTCGTGACCACGCTCGTCGCGGTGGCCATTGTCTGGCGATACCTCTACCACCCCGAATACGGCCTGCTCAACTGGGCCCTTGCCTTCATCGGTCTCGGCCCGATCGACTGGCTCGGCAGCGCGGACTGGGCAATGCCGTCCATCATTCTGGTTGCCGTCTGGAAGGGCTTCGGATACAACATGCTCGTCTTCATTGCAGGCTTGCAGAGCATCCCCGAAGATCTCTACGAAGCGGCGCGTCTCGACGGTGCGACAGGATGGCAGCAGTTCCGGCACATCACGCTGCCCATGCTCCGCCCCACAATGCTGTTCGTCGCGATCATCACAATGGTCGGCTTCTTTCAGCTCTTCGCCGAACCGTACGTCATGACGCAGGGCGGCCCGCTTCGCTCCACGACCAGTCTCGTGTTGCTGATGTACGAGGAGGGATTCCGCTGGTGGCGCATGGGATACGCCGCCGCAGTTGCCGTTGTGCTCTTTCTGCTGATTCTCGCCGTCACGCTTGTGCAACGCCGCGTGCAGCCGGAACGCGTGTAGTGAGACACTCGCCATGAAACGCCTTCGAACCGTGTTGTTGCATGTGGCCCTTGTCGTCGTGGCCGCAGTGACGCTCGCGCCCATACTCTGGATGCTATCGGCATCGTTCATGCAGACGGGAGAGGCGAACAGCTATCCGCCGCCGCTGCTTCCAAGCGAACCAACGCTGGAGCACTATCGCGCACTGTTCGGTCAGCTCGCACTCGGCCGCTATCTGCTGAACAGCGCGATCATTGCCACGTCCGCCACGCTGCTCTCACTCTTCATCAACTCGATGGCCGGCTACGCCATCGCCAAGCTTCGCTTTCGCGGGCGCGAGCGGGTGCATACCATCATGGGCGCCGCGCTACTCATTCCCGTGCAAGTGACGATGCTTCCCCTGTTCCTGCTGCTCAAGGAGCTCGGCTTCGTGAACAGCTACTGGGGAGCGATCATCCCAAGCATCGCCACCATCTTCGGTATCCTGCTCATTCGCCAGTACGCGCTCGGCATTCCCGATGATTTGCTCGATGCCGCGCGCATGGACGGGGCGAGCGAGTTCCGCGTGTACCTCAGCATTGTGCTGCCAGTGATTCGACCCATCCTCGCCACGCTGGCGATCTGGACGTTCCTCGCGTCGTGGAACGATTTCCTCTGGCCGCTCGTGATTCTCACCGATGACTCGCGGTATACGCTGCCGGTCGCCCTGGCGAGCCTGTCCGGTGAGCATGTACAGGATACCGAACTCATGATGGCTGGTGCTGTCATCACCGTACTGCCGGTCGTTATCGTCTTCCTGATGCTGCAGCGCGCATACGTCAGTGGCGTGATGCAGGGGAGCGTCAAATGAACACGAAGGCGATGCTGACGTTGGTCGGTTCTGCGCTGCTGGCAGCGGTGGCCACCCCGACTGCATCTCGCGCGCAAGCCGCCGACAGTGCACGCACGCTTGATCGCTTCGAGTCGCTCACCGAGTGGCAGTCGTTGCCGTCAGAGGGTGTGCAGCTCGATCTTCGCAGCGGCGAGGGTGTGACGGGGCAGTCGCTTACGATGGATTTCGATTTCATGAACTACGCGGGCTACGCGATCGCACGCAAAGCATTTGCGCTTGGCACCCTCACCGGCAACTGGTCGCTCAGCTTCCGAGTACGCGGCGCGATGCCTGCCAATACGCTCGAGATCAAGCTTGTGGATCGAAGCGGAGACAACGTGTGGTGGTATACCGTTCCCGAATATCGCGCACCTCAGGATTGGCAAACCATGGTTGTGCGCCAGCGACAGGTGTCGTTCGCGTGGGGGCCGATCGGTGGTGGACCACCGACCGATATTGCTGCCATCGAGATCGTGGTGACCGCGGGTCAGGGAGGGAAGGGATCACTATCCGTTGACGATCTCATCTTCACACCGCTTGCGCCGGACATTCCCGCGTCAGGTGCCGACGTGTCGTCGTCTACAGGCACACGCACCGGCTCGAGCGCACAGTTCGCGCTCGACGGCGACAGCACGACCAGCTGGCAGGCCGATGCCGGAGCTTCACTGACGCTCGATCTTGGCGGCGTGCGATTGTACGGCGGCCTCGTCATCGACTGGGCGCGCGACCGGCAGCCCCAACATCTGATCGTTGACACGTCAAACGACGCAGCGACCTGGTCGAAGGCGGCTGAGCTGTTGCGTCCGCATCGCGGGCGCGGCTACGTGCCAATCGCAAACGGCAGCTCACGATTTGTCCGACTCTCGGTGCCGCGAGACGCCGCCCCCGCCGGCTTCGCCATACAGCATGTGGCACTCAGGCCGCTGGCCTTTGCAGAGACACCGACAGCACTGCTGCGCAGCATCGCTGCCGACGCACCCGCAGGGCGATATCCCCGCGCGATGGGCGGCGAACAGGTGTACTGGACAGTTGTCGGCATGAGTGGTGGACGCAGCGAGGCGTTGATCTCCGAAGATGGCCAGGTTGAACTCGGCAAGCGCGCGCCCTCACTCGAACCGTTCCTGACGATTGGCGACTCGCTGATCACGTGGCACAGTGTCAGAGCAATCCCCTCCCTCATGCACGGCGTGCGCCCGATCCCGACGGTTGAGTGGAACTCCTCGCGGGCCACGCTGCGTATCACGGCATTCGCCGCAGGTACGGTGAGCGATGCCAGCGTGTACACACGCTACCGTGTGGTCAATCGTTCAAGTTCGTCACTGATTGGTACGTTCTGGGTAGCGCTTCGCCCGATGCAGGTGAATCCGCCGTGGCAGTTCCTGAATACGCCCGGAGGCGCCGCGCGCGTGGATTCACTGGGCTGGAACGGGACATCGCTGCTGGTGAACGACGCGCTGCGTGTGGAGCCGATCACAACGCCATCCCGCATCGGAGTGAGCACCCTTGACGAGGGTGAGGCGATTACCTGGATCGCCGCCGGACGTGTTCCAGACGCGCACACGGTGACCGACCCGCGTGCGCTGGCGTCAGCCGTGTTTGCATGGGATCTCGCGATTGCACCCGGT
>JBGTFN010000448.1:0-2391 GCA_041747275.1 Gemmatimonadaceae bacterium
GCGCCGCTGGTTCGATGTCGCGCTCGTGTGGAGCACGCAGGCGCTGCCACTACCGCTGATGATTGCGCTCGCGGCGTCAGGCGTGTTGCCCTCATTCGGAGAACTCAGCCTCACGAATGTGCTTTGGATCGTGAACGGCGCCGCCCTCACGGCGCGGCTGCTCATGCTTGTCGCGCTACGCCATTCCTACGCAGAACGCGGCGCGGCGTTCTGGTTCTCGTTCCTCTCCGATGTGCCGGCAGCAATTCGCCTGACCATCAGCACCGCTCGGCAGCCGCGTGCGTGGCGCGGACGAGCCTACCCCGAACTCGAGCCCGCGACGTAAGGCGCCAACGGCGCTTTGTAGTGTTGCGCGGGCACAGTGGGCGCTCAAGCGCAAGCGCGCAAATGCGCAAATGCATCGCGGCACGCTCGCACTCATTGCGCCTGCGACCTTTTTTAAGATGTGAAACAGCAACAGCGCCTTCCCCGACGCCGGCGCCGCTCCGGCCGAAGCCCCAGCCCCGGTCGTGGTCTACCGCGACCCCAGCCACTCTACAATCCGCTCCCCGAACGCCGGCAGGTCACTCGGTACCCGACTCGAGATGATGTTCCCGTCCTGCACCACCGGCTCGTCCACCCACGTGGCGCCCGCGTTGATCACGTCATCGCGGATTCCCACGGTGCTCGTTAGCGTCTTGCCCCTCACGATCTGGGCGGAGATCAGTACCCAGGGGCCATGGCAGATGGTCGCGACCAGCTTGCCGGCCGCATGCAGTTCGCGAACGCAGGAAAGCACCGCCGGAATGCGTCGCGTCTTGTCAGGCGCCCATCCGCCGGGCACCACGATACCGGCCAGGTCCGCCGGGTTCACGTCTTCAATCTGCATGTCTGCCTTCGCCGGATATCCCCACTTTCCCATGTACTTCTCGTCGCCGATGCCCGCGATGGGCGCGTGGTAGCCGGCTGCCTCGAGGCGAAGCTTCGGATACCAGAGCTCGAGGTCCTCGTACTCTGGTCCGGCGAGAATCAGCACGGTCTTGGATGACATATTTGGTCCCCACTCAGCGAAAGTTGGTCGAGAACGCTTGCTCTGTGTTTTCGCGGCGCGGTCGCATTCATCATGTGCAGCGCGCCCGCATTCATGATACACATCAGTCGTAGCCGTTCGGAACGATGCAGAGCGCGTGCGCGTTCCAACCGGTGCTCAGTTCACGTCGGGCACCATCTATACATCCCCGCTTCTCGTCGGCTGCCCCTCCACCACGCGAGTTCCATGAAGCTCATCACCGCGATCATTCGGCCCGAAAAGTTGCAGGACGTGAAGCTGGCGCTGCTTGGGATTGGTGTGACCGGCCTGACGCTCACACGCGTGAGCGGCCATGGCGGGGAGCGGGACACGGTGCAGCAGTATCGCGGAGACACGGTGGTGCTCGAGTTTCACGACAAGGTGCGCATCGAGATGGCATGCGCCGACGCGTACAGCAACGCCTGTGTCGAAGCTATCATGGCTGCAGCGCGCAGCGGCAATGTGGGCGACGGTAAGATCTTCGTACAGTCACTTGATGAAGTCGTGCGTATACGCACGGGGGAACGCGATGTCGACGCGCTGTCGCCCGCGCTCGACGACCCGGCGCATTTCGCGCACACGGTCGAACTCGGCGCCATCAGCCGCCCGCGCCCGGAGGGCGGCGCATGAGCGGCCCAGTCGCCTTGATTCAAGAAGTGGCCGGTGTGACGGTTGGTGTGTCAGCGGGCGATACAGCCTGGGTGCTCGCGTCTACGGCGCTGGTGCTCGTCATGCTACCGGGACTCGCGTTCTTCTACGGCGGATTGGTACGGGGCAAGAGCGCGCTCAACACCATGCTCATGTGCATCGCCGCCTTGGCAATCGTGACGGTGCAGTGGGTGCTGTTCGGCTACTCCCTCGCATTCGGAGAGGGATCGCGCTGGCTAGGCGACCTTGGTTACCTCGGACTGCGCGGCGTCGGGGCGGCGGGTGGTCCCTATGCGTCCGCGATCCCGCATGTCTTGTTCGCGGCGTTTCAGGGCATGTTTGCCGGCATCGCGGTGGCACTCTTTTCGGGCGCGATCGTGGAGCGCATGCGATTCGGAGCATACCTCGTCTTCGGCGTCTTGTGGACCACGTTCATCTATGATCCGCTGGCGCATTGGGTGTGGGGTGAAGGCGGATGGCTGCGTGAACTCGGGGCTCTCGATTTCGCCGGAGGCACGGTTGTACACATCAGTGCGGGCGTCACCGCGATCGTGCTTGCGTTGGCGCTTGGACCCCGTCGCGATTTCGGACGCATTGCCACGGTGCCGCACAACGTGCCATTCACATTGCTTGGTGCGGGTTTGCTTTGGTTCGGTTGGTTCGGGTTCAACGGCGGTTCGGCGCTCGCGGCGGAC
>JBGTFN010000449.1:0-2179 GCA_041747275.1 Gemmatimonadaceae bacterium
GCACGCGCTCCGGCTGAGAGCTCACGCGGCGCGATCAGAGCAGCCAGACAGTTCGCGGGCAGCGCGCGTTGTGCGACCAGCACGACGGTGTCCCGCGCAATGTTTTCCGGCGACGCGGGTTGCATCGGCACTGCCGCGACAGCGCGTCCGTTTACATCGCGACACGAGGACGTTGGCTCGATGCGTGACGCGATCGCTACATCGGCGGCGCGCACTGGCGCATCGAACACCAGCGTGACGCGAGGCGTCTGTGCAATGTGGCGGGCGGTATCCGCTCCCGAGATGGGATCTCCCGCCACAAGTGTCGGTCCGCGCACGCGAAACGCGAATGTGTACGGCGACGTCAGGCTGCTCCCGTCGATCGCGCGAAAGTCGTTGGACACCGTCACGCCGTATCGCTGACCGCGCGACATCGGCCGGTCGGGGATGATGCGCAGCGTGACCGGGTCGCGCCATTCGTAACGGCCAGAGATCTCCGGCGACGTGCGTACGATGCTGGCAGCGCGCACCGCATCGTCCAGCGAACCCGCGACAGGCCGGTCGAAGCTGATGAGCAGCGTGTCGGTGGGCGCGGCGTTTTCGGTGGGACCGGCGCGAAGCACACGCAGCGGGTCCGGCGCCGCCGAGAAGGTGACGGCGAGGCCGACGGCGGCGAGCGGTACGATGGGGAATTTCATTCGGGGCGCGCGTGGAGCGTGGTGTCATCTTCGCGCACCAGCCAGGCCAGGGCGCCGGCAAAGTCCAGCATCAGCACATCGCCCACACCGTGTTCGATTCGTACGCTCATGGAATGAGGGGCGGCAGGGTTGTCGGTGTGGAGCGTGTTGCCGTCCACGCGGTAGCGCAGCGAGATAACCTGATCCCGTCCACCTACGTCGACGTGGTACTGCAGGGCCCCATCCTCGCGGAATTCCATGCGCACGCCCGGCGCAAAATCGAGCGCGGCGTCCGCGCGCATAAGGCGCCATGTGCCCAGCAACCAATCCTGCATGCGCGTTCGCCCCCTGCGGATGCGCGTGATCTGTCCGTCTCGCGGTCGTGCTGACCAAACCTCGGCCACTCCGACTCGCGGGGCAAGGGCGGCGAGCGGGTGGAACAGGTGATTCGTTCGGAGATCCAGAGAACCAAAGGTGATCGTACAGACTTCATGTTTCACACTCCGATTGCACCGGTTCGTTCAGCGGCTGTCCGCTCTCTGCTCGCCCAAACGCCCAGTCTCGCTACCATGCCACTGTCTTCTCCAATCGTTTCCGCGTTGGTACGCCGCGCCCTGCGGGTGCAGCTCGTGCTTGCTGCGGCGGCAACCGGCGTTCACGCCCAGGGATCTGCCGACCACGCGCCCTTCGACGCCCTGCTGCGGGCACACGTGAGCAACGGTGCGGTGGACTACGACGCCTTCAAATCGGACCCGCGCTTTGCGGCGTATCTTGCCTCGCTTGATCGTGCGCGCCCCGACGCGCTCACGGATACCGAAAGACTCGCGTACTGGATCAATGTGTACAATGCATTCACGATCCATCTCATCAACAGCAAGCACGAACGCGAGTCGATCCGCAACATCAACAAGTCGTTCGGACTGCTGAAGCTGAAGGGACCATGGTCTGACCCGATCGTACACGCTGCCGGGCGCCGGCTTACACTCGATCAGGTCGAACATGACATCATCCGAAAGCAGTTCAACGAGCCGCGCATCCATTTTGCGCTGGTGTGCGCGGCGATCGGCTGTCCGCCCCTGCGCAGTGAGGCATACACAGGACCGAAGCTCGAATCACAGCTCGAGGAACAGGGACGGATCTTCATCCGCGAGTCGCCCGCCAAGAATCGGGTGGATGTGACGAACCGCTCCGTGCACGTGAGCCTCGTCTTCACCTGGTACAAGGAAGATTTCGGCAACAGCGATCGCGGCATCGGTGCGTACATCGCGAAGTGGTATCCGCCCGGTCCCGAGCGCGCACTGCTCGAGAGCGGACAGTTCCGGCTGGTGAAGACCGACTACGATTGGACGCTCAACTCCCGCGAGAAGATGTCGAAAGGAGCGCAGGCGTCAGGCGGTGCGCGAGGCGGCGCACAGTAGTGCGGGCCGAACCAACGCAGTCCCGATGGGCTCAGACACTGCGCGCATTGCGGGAACCGGTTCGACACGAATCGCGCGAGCTGCTCGCCGCCAACTGGGCACGGC
>JBGTFN010000450.1:0-4168 GCA_041747275.1 Gemmatimonadaceae bacterium
GCCGCAAGCGTAAGGCCGGCGCCGCGCAGGAGATCCGCGACGTCGGTACCGCGCGCGCTGGCCGTGCGCACCATCGCCAGCGTGCTCGTGGCCGCGATGGTCGGGATCTCCTTCGACATTGGCACGAATAGTCAAGAAGTCGGCGTCTGCTGTCAACGCCGACCGTGAAACCGCGCCGTAGGACACATCACGTAACGCACCATCCACGGCGCCCACGGGTGCCAGACCCTCTTCCAGGACGACGTCATGCGCAACCGCATCCTCATCAACACGCTGGTGGTGCTCACCGGCCTCTCGGCGGCGTGGAGCTCCATGTCTCCACGCGGTGGAAGGAGTGTTCGTTTCAGCTGCACTCATCGCTCACGCAGTCGGCCTGGCGGCAGTTTACGGAGGAGGCCGGCCTGGTGGCCTACTTTCGCCCGCTCACCGACGCGCGGCCGCTCGGGAAGGGCAAGTGGGAGGTCTCGCTGTTGCAGTGGGAAACCAGTATCGACGCCACCGAATCGGCATGGAACGACACGTTCGTGCACCCGGACTCGACGCACTGGCTGTTCGAAGGCAGGGGATTGAAGTTCCCGGGATTCACGGCGCGTACGGGCGTCAGCGACCGCGTGGACGTGGGTATCTACGAGACGAAGAACCCGAACGCGAACTACGGATTCTATGGCGGCCAGATGCAGTACAACTTTGCCCGGAACGACGCCAAGGGTTTCGCTGCCTCGGCGCGCGCGAGCTCGTGTCGCTGTTCGGTCCCGAGGACTTGCAGTTGACGGTGTTCGGCGCGGACCTGTTGGCGAGCAAGAGTTACAATACGCGGTGGGTATCGCTCTCTCCGTACGTTGGCGTCTCCTCGTACGTCTCGACTGCGCAAGAAAAGACCGCCGCCGTATCGCTGTCGGACGAGACCGTGGTCGGTGCCCGCGCGATGGTCGGTGTTACGGGTGAGGTCTCGAAGCTACGGCTCGGTGCGGAGTACAGCGCGGCGCGCGTAAACTCCTTCTCGCTAAAGGTTGGGTTCGGCTTGTAGCAGTAAGTCGTCGCACGCGCGCGCACGTCAAACGGGAGTGCGCGCGTACCAAAGAAACAGCGCGCCGAGCACTAGCTCGGGCAGCGCACTGACGGCCACCTGAGCCGACACCTCGCCGGCAACGGCGTACACGACGGCCAGCACGAAGAACCCAAGCTTACCGAGCGCTGCGACCAGTAGCAGCGGCCGATTGATGATGCGTTGCCGCGCGAGCCAGAAATACACGCCGCCGAACAACGCAATCACGAACGCCAACTGGCCGGCGAGAAACGACGAGAGCGGAATCGGCAGCAACGGCGAGGTGCGGCCCACAGCGAGCGGTGCGAAGAGGATCACGCCGACTGCGTTGATCACGACGGATGCCCAAAGCGCAGCGCGAAGAAGTTTGTCAGAGCGCATGGCTCGACTGTTCAAGCGAGAAAAAAGTGGTTCGTTACTCGCGTCACTTCGTTGCAGCCGTCCGAGTTCGTGCACGGAGATTGCTACTCGCCAGCTCGTCCATCATTTCCGCGAATCGTGTCCAACCAATACGCTTCGCGTCCTGTTGATAGCGTCCTTTCCAGTACAACGCGCCGCGGCCAATCTCGAGCTCGCCGAGCTTGCCCTCCTTTCCGCCAATTTCGAGCGTGAGTGCCGTGCCTGCTCGCGATAGCTCGGTAACGCTCAGTTGTGCTTTGACGGAGTGGACTCGACGAGTTTTCGATTTCTTGGCGGCTGTCTTTCTGGTTGGCATGCTCGCAGTCTCCCGAAGTGTTCGTGTGATAAGGTCTGAGATGCACTGTGCCGCAGACACTCCGTTCAACATGTGGCCGTCGAGCGGACTGTTCAATAGCATGCGCGGCGGCAACGTCGAGGACCTGGATCATCGGGACTGCGCCACGGGTCATGTACACGCTCGAGTCGGAGACGTCCGCAATACGTCGAGCTCTACTGCAGCGCAGCACAGTTCAGCTGCTGCAAAGCTTGTTCTGGAACTTGCCGATGACGTGACGCCTTCGACACAGCGGATCGTGTCGAGGTGCCCGAACTGAAACACCGGGCATTTCCCGCGAATTCGGCGTCGAGGTGCTCACGTCTTGCGATCGCCGGCACTACTTGCGGTCGGATACGAACAGGCTCAGTATCTCTTCTCAGGCTCGCCAAACCCTCATCTCACAGGCAATCGACATGCGCCCCTTTACCCGCTCATTGGCCACGTCGCTCGCGACCGTCGTACTCGCGTCGCCGCTTTCCACCGTTCAGGCGCAGATCACCACGTTCTCGGCGTTCCTCTCCGGCGCGCAGGAAGATCCCCCAAATCCGTCACCGGGCACGGGTGAGGCGATCGTCACGCTCGACCAGTTCGTAAACACCATGCGCGTCAGGGTCAACTTCTCGGGACTGATCGGGACGACCACAGTGGCACACATTCACTGCTGCACGGCGGATCCATTTGTGGGCAACGTCGGTGTCGCCACCACGACGCCGACGTTTCCTGGATTCCCGGCTGGTGTGACCAGCGGCGCGTATGATGTCACGTTCGACATGCTCAACCTCACGTCGTATCGACCAGGGTTTGTCATGGACAATGGAGGAACCGCTGCATCCGCGTTCAGCGCGTTGTCGGCAGGCATGTTCGCTGGCAAGAGCTATTTCAATCTTCATAGCACCGTCTATCCGGGCGGTGAAATCCGCGGCTTCCTGCAAGTTGTGCCCGAGCCAGGCACGTACGCGCTCATGGCTGCGGGTCTGCTCGGGCTGGGCGTTGTTTCCCGGCGGCGACGGGCCTGAGAGTCCTGAAAGACCTGCTCAACAGCAACTCCGCAGAAACACGGCGGCTGTGGCCGAGATGCCGACAATCTTTTTCGTCGCCTGGCGATAGAATTTGAAGGCGAGTTCTGTCTCGGCTCGGCCGTCCTGCCAGTCGGAGAATGGTTTGAGTTCGCGGCGCCCCAGTGGTCGCTTCGCGGCGGCGGTGCGGCGGACGGTGATGCTCACGCGTGGCGTGCCGCAGGCACCATGTCGTCACGGCGCGGACGCCCACAAACCACACCCACGTGACGCCGACCGCCACGAAGAAGAGCGCGAGAGTGAGTCCCTTCACCAGTATGTGGCGAGGGCCTCGACCTCCTCGACGCCCAGCGCCGGATCGAGGCGACGGGAGTTGAAGGCCAGAGTCCGAGCACGGTGAGTCCCCAGAGCAGGATGGCCTGCCCGGGGTGGAGTTGATGGATGGCATGGCGCATGGCGCCCAATATGAATGGCGGCCGCGTGTCGTGCTGGGCGGTTCGCCTCCCCCTCTGCAACCGATCCGTTCCAGCACCCAGTCGGAGGAACACCTCGTCCTTCGCGTGCACGATCAACGTCGGTGCCGTGATGGCCCCGATCGGCGGCCCGGGCAATGCCGCCGTGTTGTCGAACACCACCCCTGCGGCTCGCGGCGCCGAGGGGTTCATTTCCTGGATCAATCGCTCGACCAGCCCGCGCCTCCGGCGTCAGCGTCGAGACGACCGCATCGCTCGCCCCGAGCACTCCCATCAACTGGCGTTTGAAGAACTTCGCGATCGGCCAATACGTGTAGTCGTGGGCGAACACCTTCCGCAACATGTCGCCATTCGCATTGGCGGACGCCTGGTCAGCTGAGCCCGAGGCGACCACCCCGCACGACAAACACGTCAATGAGGCGACTCGCTCGGGATGCGACGCAGCCAGCAATAGCCCCGATGCCCCTCCTTGGGACAGTGCGACCACGGCGACGCGCTCGATGCCGAGACGATCAATCAGTCGCACGTACGCCGCCGCCTGGTCGTCCCACGTCGCGCCTTCGGGGAGCGATGACCTCAGGTATCCGAAGCGCGAGGGCGCGATCCATCGGAACTCGTCGCCCAGGAGGGCGTCCACGAGCAGAGGATATCACACGACGAAGCGGACCGACGCAGCACATTCCTGATGCTGTGTCGGGGTTCGAGCGACGGCTCGCCCCCCCCCAAAAAAAGAAGAATCGGTGCAGACCAACGCATGCCTAGCGGACTTCGGCCCGGCTCCATTGCCGCGCAGTCGCCCACGCCCCCACTGCCTTGGTTGATGAGACTGGTGTATCCCTGCCACCCCTCGCCGATGACCATGGCCTTTGCCTTGGCGGCCACCGGGCTGTTGCTGTCC
>JBGTFN010000451.1:0-10792 GCA_041747275.1 Gemmatimonadaceae bacterium
CTCAGCCGTCGCCAGCTCCGCCTCGGTCGGCACCAGCCGCCCCTCAACGGCGGCCTCGAGCACCGAAGCGCGATAGCGCTTCAGGTTGCGCTGCACCCGTTCAAGCGTTGCCACCGCGTCGTCGAGTCGGGTGAAGTAGGACTCGATGGCGGCGACGATGCGGTGTTGCTCGGGAACGGGTGGTAGAGGCAGCTTGTGTCGGCGAACGTCGTGAGGACGTATCGCAGGATAGACCACGCCCTGCAGACCCTCACAGACGTCGGCAATGAACTCGTAACTTCGGACTCGATAGAATATCCACGCGGGATCGACGACGCTCGGGCGCAGCACATCGAATCCGGTCGACGCAACGGCGCCGTCATGCTCGGTACCGACTTGTGCAACGGCATTAAGGTTGGGGCGCGTCATTGACACAAGCACGTCGTCCGTGCGAACCCACTGCCTTGCTCGAGTTGGTGCGTTTTTTCCCGTGACGCGAATAGTCTCACCCACGCGTTTCGTCGACCGATCAATGGAGCTAATGTCGATGTACGGGACAGGCTCCGCCGTTGGTGGCCCTTGCGCAACCCTGTCTTCGCACAGGGCGCCGAGTGAGGCCGTCACCCATCCGAGAGGAAGCGGGTCGCTCATGCCGCCAACACCCCATTCAGCTCGTACAACACTGCTGGGAGCTCTCCGCCGAACACCTGCGCCGCCCTACCGCGCCCGCCTGCTTCCGCGAACGGCGCATAGTCAAGATCATCCACCGTCATCTCCAGACTCGTTGCGATGTGGTCGCGCATCATCTCGAGCCATCGCTGCTGCTCGGAAGTGAACGCCCGCCCACTGTTCTCCTGCTGCGCCATCCACTCGTCAAAGCGCACGCGCACCTGGTCACCGAACGGCACCAGTTCCTCATCCCGGTGTGTTGCAAAGCGCAGCAGCGACACGATGTCCGTAAGCAGCCGCTTGCCAGACGCGCCTCGCACCTTGTCCTTGCCCAACGTCTCATAGGCGCGCCAGAGCTTCTCCGGCGTCCACGCACGCGGCGGCGCCTTGATCGCTTCGGCCAGCGCCTTGATATCGGTGAATAGAAGACGCTTCGAGTACGGCTGCGTGTAAAAGAACTGCAGCGCGTCGATCTCGTCCTTGTGCTCCTCGATGAAGCGCTCGAAGTCGGCCACGAGTGACTGCGCCTTCTCTTTCGCTTCGGGACTGGCGCCGGCTTCCAGCAGCTCGTCTTCTGACACCTCGTCGATCACCTGTTCTAGCTCACGCTTGAGATCCACCAGCAGCGTGCGCAGCGCCGGCTTCGTGGCCAGCGTTTCGGTCGCGCGCTTGAGCAGCGTCTCGGCCGCCTGCCTGACCTGCACTTCCGTAGGCTCCGCATCCGCAGCTACCGCGAACGTGTGACGTGCCTCGGTGATCTGGCGATCGGGGTCAAGGCCCTCCACGATGGCGCCGCAGATGGAGGTGAGCGTCACGCCGCCTGACGCGTGGACGATGCGTGCGTGCTCGTCATGTCCGCACTGTTTGTCGAGTCGTGCAAGACGACTCGCGAGCGACGAGAGCATCTCGCGATCGGTGCCGCCCATCGCCACGTGTTCCAGCAAGACCTTGAGGCTCACCGTACGCTTGCGTTCGAGCGGCTGCGTATCGGCGAGCTGGGTCTCTGTCATGCCCACGCAGTCCACGATCACGAAGTGCGTCTTGGCGACGGCATCTTCGCCGCTCACGGCGCGCAGGTCATTCGGATCGATAATGCGAACGCCTCGCCCTTTCATCTGCTCGAACAGCACGCGGCTCTTCACAGCGCGCATGAACATCACGATCTCGATCGGTTTGATGTCGGTGCCCGTCGCCACCATGTCCACGGTCACAGCGATGCGCGGCTCGTACTGATTGCGGAAGGCCTGAATCAGGTCACGCGGGCTCGCGCCAGTAACCTTGTAGGTGATCTTCTGGCAGAACGCGTTGCCGCGACCGAATTCGTCGCGCACGATCTCGACAATGTCCTCGGCGTGACTGTCGTCCTTGGCAAAGATCAGCGTCTTGGGGACCTCCTGGCGGCCCGGGAAAATCTCCGTCGACAGCCGGTCGCGGAACGTGCGGATGATCGTGCGAATCTGATCCTTCGCCACCACGCGCCTGTCCAGTTCGTTCGGATCGTACGACAGATCTTCGTCGGGCGACTCCCATCGCAGCGCGCGGGTCTGTCGATCGCGGTAGCCGAGCATGGTGTGCGGGCTCGCTTCGACGGTGGCGCCGTGTGCGGTGATCTTCGTGCGAATGTTGTAGACCTCGAAGTCCACGTTCACGCCATCGGCCACGGCGCGCGCGTGATCGTACTGCATGACGAGGTTCTTGTTGAAGAAACCGAGCGTCTGGCTGCTGGGCGTTGCGGTGAGGCCGACGAGGAAGGCGTCAAAGTACTCCACCACCTGTCGCCACAGCGTGTAGATGGAGCGGTGTACTTCGTCGATCACCACCACATCGAAGTACTCGGGCGGGTAGGCGGCATTGTATACCACCGGCAGCGGTTCCCGCAGCGCAGCGGCGACGACCTCGAACTGCGAGCCTTCTTCGAGCGCGGGGTCGAGCTCGGGCTCGCCCTTGAGCATCGAGTACACTCGTTGGATTGTCGAGATCACGACCCGACTCGAGTCCATGATCGTGTTGGACGAAAGCCGCTGCACATTGTACAGCTCCGTGAAGAGCCGATGACTATCGGGCGTGCGGTAGCCTTGGAACTCCTTCTCGGCCTGCTCGCCGAGGTTGCTGCGGTCCACCAGGAACAGCACGCGCCGCGCGCCGCCATACTTGATGAGTCGGTAGATGGCGGCGATGGCGGCGATCGTCTTGCCTGAGCCGGTCGCCATCTGGATCAGTGCGCGAGGTCGGTTCTTGCGGAGAGAGTGCTCGAGGTTGCTCACCGCCTCGATCTGGTTCGGATACAGCGAGCCTGGTTCGAGCGGCGGCATCGTAGTGATGCGAGACCGGAATGAGGCGGGCCTGGTGTCATCGGCGGCCGTATAGAGACCGTCACCTTCGGCATGCAGACGCTTTACCCACGCATCGAGTGTCTCGGCGTGGGTCCACTCGGCGAGAGTCGCAGGCCGATGGATGTGCGCCAGGTTCGCGGAGATGGCCCGCGTCTTCGGATCGGGATCTAGGCCGTTGATGAATCGGGTTTCGACGCCGGTGCTGAGGTAGAGGAACGGAAGCGGCTGTACGGGCGGGTTGAGGCCGGCGGGGAGACCGGTCGCGTACTTGTCAGCCTGCAGCTCCACATTCGTCAGCGCGTAGCCGGCCGACTTGGCCTCGAGCACGCCGACCGCCTTGCCGTTCACGAAGAGCAGGTAATCGGCGTAGCCGTGGCCGGGCGCCATCTTGAACTCGCGGACGGCCACTCCTGGTCCGGCGGAGAGGTTCATGTCGGCGCGGTCCTGGACGAGCCACCCTGCGGCGTGCAGCGCGGCGTCGATTCCGACGCGGGCCTGCTGTTCGGGGGTGGGGCTCATGCGGGGGCGTGGGGCTTGAGGTCGATGCAGATCACAAGACGCAGGGCGGTGTCACCAAAGTGTGGCGGCGACGGCGCACACGGGAGCATCTTGCCCTCGAGGCCCGTGGGATCTCGACCAATGTCGTGATGCTCGCCAGTGTACTCGAGAGTATATGCCTGCATCAAGTTTCCGAGTCGACCAGCAGCATTGCGGACGTTGCGCGAGATCGCGACATCAGAGCGCAACTGCGACGTCCCGATAAACGTGGGCAGCCCGGTGGACCACACGCCGGCGAGCTTGATAGCAGTAGTCGGTCTCGATGTGGTGTCGACGGTTGTTAAAGCGGCCGGAGGAGCACGCGTTCGTGCGTGTTAGCCAGAGGCGCGCGACTACCGCGAGGTGTTGGAGCGCGCACTGCGATCTCTCAGGTGGCTTCATCGTTATCGTAGTAGTCTCCGCCCGCAAGTCGTGTTTTGGGCGACGTCGTCTCGAATGGCGCTCGTTCGCTTGCCTTGAGCGATGAGCGGCTGGATGGCGGCGAGGCTCCTCACGGGTCGCTTCTATACGTATCGATGAGTCGTGATCGCCTTGGGTCATACTCATGCAGTACTCGCTTCACGAATCCGCTGAGCTTCTCCCCCTGAAGGACGTAGGCGCCCGAAATGCGCAGCGCTGGATGTTGCGGTCCATCGACTCCCGCACTCAAGACTCGCTTCTCACCGAGGATGACCCAGCATAGAGTGAGCTGTTCGCGCTGCTGCAGATTTTGCATCGCATCCGCTCGAAGGAGCAGCGCACTTGGCCCCGGAGCGCTCGCGGTTGGGTCTTGCGCCACAATCTGACCCGCTGACGTCGAGAACTCGGCAGCGCGACCCGTCCATTGAAGTCCGAGCTTGGTCATCAGCTCCTCGGCGGGGAGCCGAAGCGTGTACCCTTCATCCACCGAACAGTCGAAGCCGCTGGACTCCTTGAGATAGTTGACCGCGATTGGCTGCACCTTCACAGGGCACCCGGACTCAGGCTGCGTCCAGCCACCATCGCTGTAGTACACGTTTTGGAAGTAGCGAGCTGCTGGCGCCCAACCATGCTCACCGATGAACATGTCATATAGCTGACGCGCGTCCGGCATCCAGCGCCCCCAGAAATCAACCGTTTCCGACCAGCTAAGGAAGGCTTCCGAATCCGTCGTCGGAATCAAGTATCCGTTCGCGATGTACCAGAGTTCCCGTCGCGCCACGTCCGTCGGACGCTGATCCGGTGGCGCTTCCTCCTTCCAGTTGAAGGAGCCATAACCGTTCAGCCAGCGCGACCCATCTTCAGGATTCACGCAGACCAGCAGGTCTTCCACTCGCGGTAAGTCCGTCGTCGTCCCGGCCCATTCTCGCGGATCCGCGTCATACCCCGATGTGACGTAGGGTGCGGCTCCCCACCAGGCAGGCACGTGTGCCCACCCCGAACTGCCGCCAGGGAGTGAGATCAGTGTGCATGAGGGGTCGATGTCGCGCAGATGGTCCTGCCACGGGCCCTCGTAGCGCTGGTCGCCAGCTTCGCGGAACTCCTCCCGATACTGGAAATGGTCAGACAGGAACGCCATTGCTTCGTGGTAGGCGATCCATTGGTATTTCTTGCCTATTCGTTCAGGCTTCGATGCATTACGTCCATCGTGGCGCACGACGAAGCGGTCGAAATACCCAAAGCGCTCCACGGTCCATCCTAGCTCGAAGACGCGATTTAGGATGTAGCGCTGCACCTGCCCGAGATCGAAACGTGGCGGTCGAGCAATGAGGTGCGAGCTCTTGTCGGCCTCCCAGATTTCTTTCAGGCGATCCGCGTGCTCAGGGGAAAGGGCCATTTCAAGCGCATGGACGGCGGCTCTTCTGACCTCTCCGCGCTCAATCACTTCCGGAGGCCAGTCGTTGTCGAGTTCCGCTGCAATCGCCTCGCGGTCGACGAGGCGGAGAGCGCCTCGGCTGTCGCCATTACTCTCCTCCCGCTGTGCGAGCGACTCCCGAACGAACGAAGACAACGCTTCCGCATAGTCGCGATCGGCCCGCTCGAACCTCTGCCAGGCTGACTGCGCTTCATCGGAGCAGTCGGCGATGAGTGCACTCAGTTGCTGGTCGGGGCTCGGCGGCGGGGTCCACTCCGCATCATCTAGGCGAAGCGAGAGCCAAGCGCTCGAGCCCGACGATGAATTTGTGCCAATCACATATCGTGCGAAGTCGCCGAAGCCCATCACGGAAGAGCCAATCTCGTTGCGGCTCCACTCGAGCTCCATACTGGCGTGGGAGCCCTTTGACCGATCAGGCAGCAGCGTTTCTATATCATCCTCTGATGGCATCGAAGGCCACGTACTCTTGTAGGGAGGACGAATGAGTGCAGCATCGAGCTTGATCGTCGAACCCAGGTGAAGGGCGCGCTCCACCACGCCTCGCGCGTAGTCGCGCAAGAGGATGTGCGGCGGCGGACTCCCAGACTCGAACACGTGTCGATAAACGGTTGCGGCGAGGCCACCGACAGCCTCGGCATCATCGCTTCGCATCGCGACTCCATATGCGACGCCGTAGATTCGCTCGACGACGTACGGGTCATCGACATCCGCAAAGCGGTCGATCAATCGAACCATGCTTGCAAGTCGTCCCGTGTAGAGGCAAACGAGAGCCTTGGTCGCGCGGTCCCGCAGAAAGCGGTGAGAGGTCGTGAGCATCCAGGCGAGGGCGATGCCAGAGAGGTCCACCGCGTCATCGGCGATGGCAGCCTTGCTCCCAACGGCCAATGCCCAGTCAACAAGTCGATCGACCGCTCCGTGAGCTCGCCATGCGCTGTAGAGGCAGGTGCTCCACCATGCGTCACGATCTGCCATCGCATCTGTGCGCAGCCGCTGGTCGAGGAAGACTGCGTTGAATGGGTGCTCGGGAACTGTCGCGACGGTGAGCAATGCATCCAGCGTCTCGTGCAGGTCATCATCATTCACGCAGAGGTCGTTGAGAACCTTCCGCGTGGCGTCTGAGAAGGCCGCATTACTCCGCCACATGATGCTCTGGCGAAAGGCGTGGCCAGCTCCCCAGCGCGTCGCCAGCTGCGGAGCGAACGTCAGCAGCTCGGTGTCGGTTCGTTCGGCGACTTGAATGAACAGGGCCTCAAGAAGTCCGGGCTGGATGTACTCGTCTGCAATGGCAGCGGAAAGTACGCCATCATCGGAGAACGCGGCGGCCCAGTCAGGAGGCGCGGGCACATTGTCGAGGAGGACCTTCGCGATCAGGTGATCGGCAAGGCGCTCGTACGCGACGTAGACGATGTCGGGACGCGTCGTTCCCTCGCGAAGAAGGAAATCCTCGGCAAGGACACCTTCAACGATCAACCCACGAAAAAGCGAACGTTCGAAGTCTCGGTCCGGAAGAAGCGAGTCAACAATCTGCGCCGCTGGTTCTCGCGGCAGCCACCGCTCGTTCGCATCTGCCAGCGCAGCCGCGAAAGCATTCACCGCGCGGCGCACTAGCGGCCTTCGCGCATCGTAGCCGAGTTGTTGGGCCAGTCCTGTGTTGACCGCGTCGAGGTACAAATCGAACACGGCCGAAATTCCGTGGAAACCGCGCGGCAACCTCTGGTGTCCCTGCTCCTTCAGGCCTCGACAAAGCGTCTTGAGGAATAGCGGGTTCTGGAACTCAGGCGCGAGGAGTGGAGTCGATGGAAGCTCCAACCCGTAGTGGACGAAGAATGTCTTCGCGGCGGCGTACTCGTGCTCGCGGAAGCCGTGATGCGTCACGAGCGGCGCTCCGTCGCGCACCTCCGCAGGGATAACGACCTCTTCGTACGAACTGCGCACCGACAGAACGACACCAATCCAGGGAGACCGCTCCGCCTGGGCTAAGAATGCGGCCAAGTGAGTCGGCCAAACTGTGCGGCCCGTGCCCTCGTTGATTGCGTCTATGACAATCAGTGCCCGCTCGCCACTCGCCTGCGCTGATGCCTCTAGCGCCCCGATGAACTCCTCGGCGGAGAGACCGCCAAGGTCAAGGTGCTGCAACACCTGGGACCACGGGGCATCGTTGCTCACGAAGCGCTGACCCATGACCAGGACAGTCGGCTGGTGCGCCTCGACGCGTCGCTTCACTACATCGCAGAGGAGATGCGTCTTGCCCGTGCCCGCGTTGCCGCGCAGCACCAACGTACTGCTTGCGGCCAACTCGTGGGCGCGGCGCAACGCTTCGGACGCTTCGCGCAACGCGCCCTCCAAGCGTCGGAGGGTGTGGCCGCGCTCTCGAAATGGGTTCGAACGGTATCGGCTGTGGCCAGCATCGTCCCTGGGCTGCTGCGCGTCATGTTCCTCTGCACGCTTGTCAAGGAGCGCGGCGAGCGCGTTCACTGGCGCGCTGCTCGCTTCGATCTTTTCGACGACGCTCGGGAGGGCAAGTGGTCCGGCAGCGGCTTGCGAAATCGCACCGAGGGCGTTCAAAACGGTCTGCACGGTCTCGGAGAGGACGGCAGTCTTTGCCGCAGTCTCGGCGTCGTCGATTGAGTGCTGTGGGTAGCGGAGCCTCTGAAGGGCTTCCCTTAGTGGGATCGCCAAGGCCTTGACGCGGATGAAAAACCGTTGCGTTCTCCCGAACGCATCTAGGTCTTCGGCAATTGGCAGCTCGACGTGTATTTCGGGCGTGTACCGTGGGCCGGCGGCCCTGACGGCCTCGTCGAGGCGCGCAGAGAACCAGGCGCCATCGAAGCCGCGCTTGTCGAACCAGAAGCGAACCCGCCCAACGTGCTCAGTACGAGCGAGGCGTTCAAGCAACTCGCTGCTGCCCCACCAAACGAACTCGATGGTCCTATCCTCTTTCTGCGCCCACCCGCGCCACTTCGTGACATGATCATTCCACTGATCCTTAGCCGATTTCCAGTGAGTACCGGATTTCTTACCGACGATTCGTGCGTCGGCTAGGTCCAATGGAACACAGACGTAGTAGAAACGGAGTTGAGGATGCTTCTTGATGGCTGCCTCAACGGACTCATCAAGCTGCTTCCACTGTGAGTCACCGAGGGTGTCAAAGTACTTTGATTGCCACGCCCACTCCGTGTCGTCGGGCAATACCGCGTAGCACTCGACGCCCGCATCCGGCGTCCCCTTTCGAACGAATCGCGCCCCTTGAGGCGCCTCCGCACGAGCGAGCTGTGAGCAGAGCTCCTCGAATGCCTTGTCCCGGCCACCGTTGAGCGGTCGAATCGCGTTCCAGTCGAGGTTGATGCCGCTCATGGTGCAACCGTCCCGCGGTTCGAGCGCATGAACTTCAAGGGTGCCATTCGAGCTCCGTGCGCCAATCGTCGGTTTCTACCGTCGGCGCTCTCATGTAAGGTGTGCGCAGCTGGGCAACGCATTTAGGCTGGGCCGGGGGTCCCATGATTTAGTATTCCCGTATCGTACGTATAGCACGCTTTCCGGCTAGAAGCGTCGCGCGGATCGGCGCGTAAGAAAGCCAACGCCAGCATCCCCACCTCCTACCGCCCCAACCGAACCCCCACCACCACCGGATCGTGATCCGAAGACCGGAACGGATTCGGTGCATACAGCGACTCGAGCTGCGCCGGCGACTTGAAGTTGCTGTTGTAATCCAGCACGGGCGGCTCGTCAGCGTTGATATGCCAGACGGCCGCGCCCGTCACCGCGGACGCAAGCGAGGCCGAGGCGAGCGCGTGATCGAGACGGCCACGCGCGCCGGCAAACACATACGAGTATCCGCTATCGCCGGCGTAACGCGCGATCATGTCCGCGAAACCGCGCGTGCGAAAGGCGCGCACCGGATCCTCCTGCGCATACGCATTCAGATCGCCCAGCACGAGCACGCGCGCTTCTCCGGCTTGCGTCGGATCGGTGGCGAGCCAGTCGAGCAGTGCGTTCGCGGCACGTGTGCGAACCGTGCTGCACTGTCCTTGTCCATCGTTGGCATCCGGCGCATCGCACACACTGCCCTTGCTCTTGAAGTGATTCACGCTGACCACCACGCGACCGCCGGACACGGGCGCGAACGCCTGCACGAGCGACGGACGATTGCGTTCCTCCCGATCACCGGCGTTCACGAACGCCGGCGTATTGAGCACGGCCGTGCGCCCAGTGGGCACGACGCGTGCCGGCTGATACAGCAGCCCGACCTTGATCGCGTCCGTGCCGAGCACATTGCGCTCGCCAGTCGATGCGTCGGCGTCAATGAACGCGTAGCGCCCTGATAATGTCGCGGCGTTCAACCGTTGTGTGAGCGTCGCGATCGAACTGCCCGCACCGTATCCGTCGTTGCCGATCTCGATGACCCCGACCACGTCTGCGTCGAGCGCAGTGATCGCGGCCACGAGCTTGCGCGCCTGCCGGTCGAGCTCCGCCACATTCTCCGCGCCGCGGCAGCCGAACGGACAGGCATCGCCAAATGCGCTGAAAAAGTTGAGCACGTTGAACGAGGCGATGCGAAGTGTGCCGCCTACGTCGGGAGGCGTGTCGCTGCGCGCATTCGCCGCAGTGAACATCACGCGTGCGCTGTGATTCACGGGGCGGACGCGCCACGTCACCCCACGCGCGCCACTCGATGAGGATGCTGTTGCACTCGTGCGCGTGAGCACACCACGCAGCCCGGTCACCGCATCGCCAACGCGCAACGTATTCTGTGCCGAAAGCGGAGCGCCGCCGCGACCGAACGGTGTGGCGGGATTCTGGGCGAACGAGGCGTCGTCGAGCACGATGCGGTTGCGCTCGATCTCTTGCTCACGTTCGATTGCGCGCACGCCCGGCTCGACCACCTCCGTGGGTGTGAGCGGCACGCCGCCGCTGGCCAGCACCACCTCGCCGAAGCGTCCGAGCTGGTAGTGCTCGCTCACGTACAGCGTCTGCGGGAACTGTACCCGCATGCCCTCGTATCGAGTGAGCAGCATCGTATCCGTGATCGGAAGCGTGAGCGGTATGGGTTCGATCGTCGCCGTCCCGCACGCCGCGATCGCGCTGGCCTCAAGACTACTCGCTTTGTCCGTCGCGAGCCTTCCGATCACGCGCACACGATCGCCGACGTTTACATCATCTCGCGCGCCATTGGCCACGAAGATCGCTGCGCCATCGCCCTGCAGGTAGAAACCGCCGAGTCCCGCGGGCCCTTCGTAGTCACCCACCACTACGCCCTGCGTGGCAACGGAATCTCCGCCGCGCGCACGCAGCGCGCTCACAGGCTCCGAAGGCAGCGCACACTCGGCGGCCAGGACAGGTACGGGCGCGCCGCCACGCGGCACTGCACAACCGGTGGCGGCGATTCCGACAACTGCGCAAACCACCACGAGACTTCGTT
>JBGTFN010000452.1:0-15460 GCA_041747275.1 Gemmatimonadaceae bacterium
ACCGAGAGACGCCGCGCGCTGGCATCGTACACGCCGAACCGCCCAGCCCGCAGTCGCCACGGCCCCTCAAGTGCCCGAAACTCGCCTGGACCACCCCCGGGCCGCCCGACGATATCTCTCACCCTCCCCAGCGAATCAAGCAGAATCAACTGGTGGAGACTCGCGTGCGCGACCACGAGGCTCCCATCGCCAAGCAACGCTGCGCCGGCCACTCGATGCAGCGCGTCGCTAGAGCCGCCGGAAAACCGCCAGAACGCAGCGGCGCTGTTGAACGATTCTGCCGCGTTCCGGTCACTCGGCAGATCGTTTTCGAAGTCCACGAGGCGCACGCCCGCACTATCCACGACGGTCGGGATCGCGAGCTGCGAGCGCGCTGGCGCCCGTTCACAGCCCCACAGGCCCACGAGGAATGCGACCACCCCCGTCACCCATCGACGCACCGATGTTCGGTTTCCGCGATCTGCCCTCATCGTCACGGTACTGCTCGCCCTCGCGCGATCACACGCGCCGCATAGTTCACTCGTGTCATGCTACCCATGGCGGGTCACCGGAATCGAAGGTACCGAAGTCGAACGGGCGATGTGTCATCGCCGGAGTAATCGATGGTGACCAACGTGTCCGGCGGCAACAGCAGGTAGGGTCGGTCTCGCAGACGACCCGTGCGACAGCCCTCAGCGACTTCTTCCCGCAGACGACAGGAAAACAAGAGGAAAATCCGTTCATTCGCCTCGGCGTCGAACGTGGTGTAGACCGAAACAAACCCGGAGTCGTGCGGGAAGAAGGCGGCGTGCTCCGTCCATGTGGCAGCAAACCGGTTCAGATTCTCCTGAATCGGACTGGCCGGCGCATCTGCGCCGCGCCGATAGAACGGAGGCGCAACACGCAACGGCGCGCGACGATCACCGCGTAGGTTGTGGATCTGGACAACTGGCGTCAACGCCTGAAAGCAGTACACGAGACTGTCATGCACACGAGCTCCCAACCCGCGATGATATCCGAAGTAGCCTCCCCTACCAATGCTCTCACTATACGCCGGATGAAAATCGCACAGCGCATGTCGAGTCGCTCCGGTCGAGTCGAGCAGGAAGGCGAATCGCGCGCCATCACTCTTGACATCGTCGTCCAGTCCGATGGACGTGACAACGAAGCCATTCGACACCACCTCGAGGCTCGCCAGGCTTGCCGCGGAATGGACGGGGCCAATCGACGAGAGAGTTCCGTCAGGAGAAACCACGGATAATCCAAGCCGCTGATTCATGTCCATCGCGACGAGTCCATCTCCCCACCAGCGGATACTCTGCGGCATAGTTAGAGAGGGCGTGGTCGCTCTCTTGAGTTGCAATCGCCACTGAAGCACGCCGTCGGATGCATACCTCGTAATGGAGTGCTCACCCAACACGGCGATTCCGGCGGCAGAGATGGCCACGTCCACAACCTTCGCAGGCGCGTCCTCCGCGCTGCGACCGAGTGGTACGACACCGATTGAGTCGAGCAGCAGTCGGTCAACGCGCTCAGGCCGCAATGGCTCTTCCTGCCAAGTTGACGCCTCAGCCGATGCAGGTGCGCTCCGGCTCTCGCAGCCCGTTGTGAGGATGGACGCGACGGCAACGAAACCGCAGAGCAGCACAGCGCGAGTCGCGACGGGGCGATTCACGCGTGTGCTCGAGACCGCCGTCCGGCGCACTCGCATCGCGAGAGTGCGCCGGCGGACCTCCCCGATCTTCAGGTCGGGCAGTGGAGACATCCACCGCCTTGGTCGGTCGTGCACTTGATCTCCCCCATAGCGAACGTCACCTTCGTTTCCCAGCAGTCGGGCTGTGCCTGCAATACGCTTGCTCCGGCGGCTACAGCAGCGAACAGCAGGCAAGCGGCCAGTCGTTTCATGCAAATCACTCATCTCGAAGGAAAGCTGACGTTCGCCACCGCCCGATTTCGCGTGTGTGGCGGCACGACTGTCTTCAGATCATATATCTGTGTGTGCGTGTGTGTGTCAATCGAGGGGTCGGGCGAACGCCCAGCTCCTTTCTTGTTGTGCGGTAATCGTTGCGGAATCTGCGCGCACCTGGCACACCGTCATCCCAGACCTCCACATAGTATGTCATCGTCGGCAACTTGACGTGCCAAGACACCTAAACCGTTGGTAACCCTCGATTGAGCTTTGAGCTGCCCACCGCTCAATAAAATCGACCAGACTTGCTCCCGTCGCGCTTCGTACTTCCAACGACTCGCAGTTCGCGTATCGAAGTTCGAATCGAGGCCTGCCCGCCTTCGTCAAGCGCAGCAATCAGAACCTTGCCGATTGCTACGAGCCGTTGCGCCAACTCCGTCTGCTTTGCGGTCGGCGTCGACGCCGTGAGCCCCGCCGACACCAGCAGCAGACTAAGATCCTGCTCCTGGAGAGCGATGTTTATCCGGCCCCCGGTCAAACGAGATGGAACCGGCAGACCGATGGCCTGTGGGACAGTCGCAGTGGCGCGTGCAGGCGAAGAACTCGACACCGGCTTCTCCGACGGCTTAGGCGCTGGCAGCGCTGACCGCTTCGCGCTCGCAAAAGGAAGAACGCGAGCGCTAGGCAGGACTGGGGCCGCTTTCGAAACGACTGACGCTGCCTTTTTTCCTCCCGGCTGCGCTGCAGATGCTGCAGACACTGAGGATCCCGGAGACACCAGTGCTGAAAGATGAGCGGGCGGCGCACCGTCAGCACTCTGCGAAACTGGCTCGCATGCAGTCGTAGACTTCGTCCGCGGGAGCGTTCGCGCGGTAGGGACAGAGATTATCGGTGGAGAGGTCGGAACGTAGCGCGGCCATTTACCCCAAGGTCGATACCAGCTCTCGAGATCTACCGCCGCTTCGTAGTCCAGCCCGGAGCTCATGGCCTGTATCTTCGCTCTTGCCGTCGCAGCGTGGTGCAACATCCACGCCTCCAGACTCGCGTGAAAACCGGCACTCGCCCGCTGATCGCCGGCATGAAGAGACTTGATCACACGCACAACAGCGTTGATCAGCGACTGCGGTACTGCCGCCGCCACGAGCGCTTCGTGGTGATCAGCCAAAGCATCGAGTATCAACTGAATGCTCAAGTCACAGCGACGTCGCGCCGCCTCGGCCGGAGAACACTCGCTACCAGCGCGTGGGACGACAAAACCTTCGCGTGACAAGCCGATGTCTTTCAGGAGCGCGCTGAGCAGAAGCACGTCGGTGCACACGTCCTCATCCAACACTGGGAACGAGTCGGCTAGTGCCAATGCTGCCTCGCCCACTTCGATGGACTGCCACCAGAGGCCGTGCTGCGCGACGGCTCGGTGAATACCGTCGGCAGTGGGCGCACGACGAAAGTCAGGCATGCCGACCGTATGGATCACCACTTCGAGAACTGTACGCGCGGCCGAATTGACCTTGCCCGAGAGCCGCGCCCAACGCTCTTCCAGCTCCGCTTCCGGAATGGGGCACTTGGGAAGCAGGTCATCGCGAATCGGATGATCAGGCGGCTGTACCCTCATCTCCTCGACGCTCCACTCAGCAGGCATGTTGTCGTGATGCGATTGCCCACGCAGCTTGAGTAGGACGGCATCGCCTTTAGACAATGATGTCCATCGTGGCGCATCGCTCGCCCAGAACTTGAGTGTCGCTCGACCGTCGCGGTGGCCGACATCGACCAACAAATACTGGCGTCCGTTGTGATCCGCTCGCGACTGGATCTTTCGAACGCACGCCATTCCTGAAACAACCGTATCTGCAGTGGGGCAGGGCAGCCGGATTCTGTCCCAACATTTGTTCACGGTCATGTCAAACAGCGGAATGTCTTCAGCCAAAGGGTGCCGCTCGGAATGGGGAGGACCATTCGGAGTCAAGCAATTGTTCGTCGTGTTCGTTGTAGTCATCTTCTGCTCCCGATAAAGTGGAACCCTGCAGGCGAACGCCTGCAGGTTGGGTCCAGCCTTTCCACATCTGTGCCACACGGCAAATCGGTGTTGGTGCATCGGGCAGAAGGGCCGCCGACATCGAGGCGTCGGCGGTGAAGCGGATTCGACGACATCGGCGCCGAGAAACACTATGCTGCGCGAGAAGACTTGCCGGGGTGCTCCTTGCTGGGGTGACAACCTTGCACGACTGCGTCGGGCAGTTCACGGACACGTTGGTCTTTCAGAGAAGTTGTTGTGGATCTACGCCGTGATTCGTCCCCTCCCGCGACATTCCACAAGTCATGCAGTGCGTGGAACGCGAGTGTGGAAAGCCAGGCGGCAAGGATATGCCCTGTGGCTCGTGGTGCGAAGTGAAGCGCTGCCGCCACTTCGAGCAAAGCTTCCTGGACGAGTTCCTCCACGTCTACGTCCTCACTCGGCCAGCTCGCCGCGTACAGCCTCGCTACGCGGTGAATAGACGGCGTTGCTGCGTTCAGCGCGGCATCCACCGCTGATGCGTGTTCATCCGGCGTTCGGGCGCGACGCATCTTGACCAGAGCGCAGGCGAGTGTGCCGATGTGATCTGCCGCCTCTTCGATGTTGCGGCTGGCCGGCGTCGAGTCGACCTCTGGTGGGGATATCAGCAGTTCGAGTTGCATTTGACCCTCGGAAAACGGGGAGTAATGCAGCGCCCGCAAATGCGAGCCGTCCAAAGTATACGGCAAAGTGAGTGAAGCCTCGGCTCACCATGACGAACAGCTCTGCGACGATGGCATCCTGCAGGTGCCTGCGCTCGCGCCGCAACGCCGTGACCCCATGTCTGGTCGACATGGCATGCCTCGGCGCTAGCAGCATCAACTGCTGCGCGTGCTTGCTTCCGCGATCTGGTGTAGAGCCACAAGCACTCGGTCAGGGGGTGGCCATATACTATTTCGTGAAGGTACGCTCTCCCGCCTGGGGCCACGGCAGTACAGTGCCATCCGTCGGTTCATTGACCGTACACAGGAATCTGCGGCTCTTGCCTCCAACCCACCCGCATGACCAACGCCAACCTCTCCGCACTCATCTGGTCGGTCGCCGATCTGTTCCGCGGCGACTATCGACAGTCCGACTACGGAAAGGTGACGTTGCCGTTCACGGTCCTCCGGCGCCTGGACTGTGTGCTCGAGCCGAGGAAACCGGCCGTGCTGGCGGAGATCGCGAAGCGAGGCGACTCGGGCGTGACCCTGGAGCCGTTCCTCCTGCGAGCGTCCAAGCAGCTCTTCTACAACGCGTCGAAGCTCGACATGAAGACGCTGATGGGCGACCAGGACCACATCGGAAAGAACCTGCGTGTGTTCGTCCAAGGATTCTAGGAAGAGGTGCGGGATATCTTCGCTCGGTTCGATTTCCACGCGCAGATCGACAAGCTGGACAAGGCCGGCCTGCTCTACTTGGTCACGGAGAAGCTCGCGTCGGTGAACATGCACCCGTCCGTCGTCTCCAATGCGCAGATGGGTTCCATCTTCGAGGAGCTGATCCGGAAGTTTGCGGAGCTCTCCAACGAAACGGCTGGCGAACATTTTACGCCGCGCGAAGTGATCCGGCTCATGGTCGACCTCTTCATCGAGGACGACGACGCGCTGGTCGCCCCGGGGTTCGTCCGCTTCATCTACGACCCCACCGCCGGCACCGGAGGCATGCTCAGCGTCGCGGGGGAGCACCTGACGAGCGTCAATCCCGAGGCGCGCCTCGTGATGTACGGACAGGAGCTCAATGATGAGTCATTCGCGATCTGCAAAGCAGACATGCTCATCAAAGGCCAAGACATCTCGAACATCATCGCTGGCAACACCCTGTCGGACGATGGGCTGCCGGGCAAGGTGGTTGACTACATGCTGTTTAATCGCCGTTTCGGGTGGAATGCAAGAAGATCGAGAAGGCAATCCGAAAAGAGGCCGAGACCAAGGGCTTTGACGGGCGCTTCGGCCAAGGCCTCTCCCGGTTGAGTGAGCGCGGAGCGCAGTGCCATGGCGTACGTACTACCGTATGCACTCGCGCGTAGCTCGAAGGAAGTCCTGCTGATGTCGCGTGTGCTACCCGCTGAGAAGCGAGAGCAGCCTCATTCGATTCCGACTATACGACTGCACGTATCACTCGTCTGCTATCCTCCACCCCCCCCCCTCCGAGACATCCCATCAGTGACAATGCGGTGAGCGACCCTACGATGGTCGTGCGGATGGAATGTGTGCTGTTCTTCTGGCGACTTCACCGTTCCCTCTTAAAGCTCACGATTTCCAAAAGAGCGGGAACGTCTGCTCTACGATTCAGGGTATACGACCTCACATCGTCGGCGCCGGGGCCACGGATCACCTGCACCTCGGCGGTTTCGCTGTTGCTCTGCTCCAACGCATCGGCAGCAGCAAATGCAGTCTCTTGCCACCCTGCTAGTGCGCCCGCGAAGAACGTGCTCCTTCGACGAGTCGAGGAGGAACGCGTTCCGCGAAGTTCGACTGGACTCTCTACCTCCACGTGCCACACAGCAGTTGTTGGGGCATGAGGAAAGGGCCTCATAATGAGTTCGGGAACTCGGATTACTCGCTCGTTAGATGTATCGTAGGAACGTACCGCAACTTGCTCAGGCGCCTGGGGAATGTGCGCACCCACTGGGACGCCCATTACGAAGAAGTTTCCTGCGCCCGCCTTCATGAGTCGCAGAGTTCCCGAGCCCGTTTCAGCATCAGACGCCAAAGTTGAAACTGAGATCACGACCTCTTGTGTGTTGCCAGCGCACATCGGTACCAGCCAATGAGAGCCGACCGCTTTCCGGATCACCACCGGTAGATCATCGGGATAACTATGATATGCGCTCGCAACGAGAAAAACTCTTCCGCACGGTTTCAGACGTTCAACCGCAACCTCTGCACCGCGATCATTGCTAACTGCCGAGCGCAGATGGGTCCTCGCGTCATGCCAGTATGCAACTGCGAGTTCTCGTGCGAGCTGCGCTGAGATCTCACTCTGATTGTTAGTTGCTTCAGAGAGCACAAACCGTCCTTGTGGATCAATGCTCTCCGCCGCTACGCCCGTAACGGCAAGCTGAAGTTCAGTCGCCTGATCTGCCTCGTGCGGAAGCGGTGACTCGCAAGCAACTACGAATACCGCAAACCCATAGAAACTACACGTACCTACCCAAGCTCGGGTGCGCATACTGAACTCCAATGGGTGAGCTTAAACTGCTCCGGATGCAACTGATTTAATTGAGTACCAGCTCAGCGTCTTCCGAAGTGCTGGTGTAATTGCGCCTTAAAATCGGCGGGTGGCAAGTCGCCGAGCGGCTCCGGCGGGCGCACCGTGTTGAACCAGCTCACCCATCTCAGCCTATGGCATGGCGCGCACCGAGTTCGACAATCGGCAGTTTGCTCTGAACGCGCTGCGCTGGCTTGGACGAGCGGGTAGACAAGAAGCATCCCGGACGCAGGTCGTGATGCTGGGAGCAGGAAATCCTCGGCCGGAACCGCAGCGCTACGGCCCGGCCACGGGGTCGTGGTCGACAGCACTGCTTATCTCTTCGACTTCGGCGTAGTTCGATGATGGGCGGCCGTCCTCGACCGGGGCGCTTGGCCCTTGCCCCCGTGGGGCCTCAAGACCGCGTTCGCAACGCACCTCCATAGCGACCATACGCTCGGGCTTGCGGAACTGAGCTTTACCAGTTGGACCGTCGAGCCACGCTTCCACGATGATTTCGCTTGCCGAACGATTTCGCAACACGCGTTTCGTAGTCAAACTTCGCGTTTTTGCGAGATGGCTTGCTACTGAATACACCGGATACTTGTCGTCGACGTTCGATAAGATTCTGCTTGACGGAAGTGCATTGCGCTTTTGGGTGGGCGCAGCCCTATAGCATTGGTTCTCCGCTACATAGCAGTGGACGATTCTCGCTCGCGCGCCATGCCTGTGCAAGTCTTCTCTGCGTTGCCCTTCCTGAAGTGCTCCGGCGAACGCGCTGACGCGCGGCGCGACATCGCGCGCCTGTAAAGCAAGAAAAACCGAACCGCAGCACTGTCAGGGACGTTTTGAGGTCGCACACTACGACGCCGCCAGCAGCTCGCGCAGTTGCTGAAACTCGCGCAACAGATCCGCGTTGTGCATCGCCAGAGAGGCAGCACTCGCTTGGACCGAGCCGCCAACAGCCCCGGACTTCGCGGCGTCAACTTCATGGCTGATACCGCTGCCCTCGAGGCCGCTGTAACGACGCTTCGTGATCTCAAGGCTCGAGTGCGGCAGCAAATCAGATGCGTACGAGAGAAGCCCCATCACAGCCGCCCAGTATCGTCCGAAAAGATATCGCACGCTATGGATTCCGCAGCCGCCTTGCACTTGCTCCAAGGCGAGAAGGTCGACACCCAAAGTTCTATGGTGGCGCAGGAGCGCCGCCTTCCGGTCCGCAGTGAGTTCGCCGTCTGCCATTCGGAGCGACGTCCGAGCCTTCCGCTCGCCGTGACCAACGTTTCCCCTATTGGCGGCCACGGGAAATACATACTCGTGCTTCTCCAGCGATGGGAGCGCTGTTTCAATCAAGCGGTCGCGGCGACCCGCTCGCCAACGACGTGCGGGAGATTCCGAGTGCGCGCTTTGAAGGTATTTCTGCAGTATTCAATCGGCACGCACCGCCCGGACTCAGGCAAGGAGATTGGAGTCAGAAGTTAGAACCGACGCGATAGAGCGCCTCCGTCGACATGCGTTCCACTTGCGTTTGCGACCTCCAAGCCACAAACTCCAATTTCTCCATGCATTGAAAGCAGAGCGGCACCTGTCTGTAGAGAGCTCGATTGTAGTTTCGGCAAACGCTCGAAGGACGTGGCTAGCCATTGCGCGTTGACGCGCACGTTGGTTGGCCAGGTGCGATTGCTCATCACCGTGTCGAGGAAACACACAGGACGGCGACCCATGTTTTCAAACCGGACGTGGTCTCGATTTCTTCTCCTCGGTGGCCTGGGCTTGTCGTTCAGCTCATTTGCGATTCACCGTCATCCGCTTTCACGTACTGCGGGGCTGCCTGACCAAGTACGGTCGACCCGCACAGTAGGCGCCGGTGTCGAACTGCGCACTCCGCCGCACCGCATTGGTGCGCCAAATGTTGTGTCATGTACGAGAAGCATCGACGCCACGGCGCGCTTGGTTATAAGCGGCGACGACACCGCAGCTCAGCAGCTTTACCAAGTGTCAGGAGCCGCGCTTCTCCCATCTGGGCGCATTGCCTTATCCAGTAGCGGTACTCAGTCGGTGCTGTTGTTCGACAGCGCGGGATCTCGCATAGCGTCGTTCGGACGTAGAGGCGAGGGCCCTCTGGAGTTTCGCACGCTAGCTGGGCTGTGGAGGGCAAGTGACAGCAGTGTGCTTGTCGCGGACCCGGGCAGGTCTCAAGTAACAGTGCTTTCGAATGAACTCGAATACATTCGGCGTGAGCAACTTGACGTTGGTTCCTACTCGCGTTGGCCTGCAGTCATCGGAGTGACGGACGCAAGCATTATCGCAATTAATGGTCAGGTATTCGAGAGAGGTCAAATGGGAGTAGGAGTGGTACGACCACCATTTGAGTTCCTACAGTTCTCGGCAACAGGGCGTTTGATAGAAACGATCCTGCGTTTACCCGGTGCGGAGTTTTTTGTACCAACCCGCCATGGAGCTCAGACAACGCAGGCGGTTCCCTTCGGGCGAAACCTCCTGTACGCCGTCGGCGTTGGAACACTCGCCACGCTCGACACGGATGATGCCATGCTTCGGTTGCAGAGCATTGCAAGCAGTTCTGCATCAGTCGTCGCGGTGCCGCTTTCGCAAGCCAAAGTCACGAGCGCGAAGATTGCTGAATTCAAGAAGCAGCGTCGAGACGAGGCGCGCTCCGCGACTCAGCGGCGCGTCGCCCAAGAGCTAGATCAGGTCCCCTTCCCGAAATTGTTTCCGATAGCGGATCGCATGTTGATCGGGCAGGATGGTTCTGTTTGGATTCGTGAGTATCCCTCCTCGACGGGAGATGTCGCGCACTGGCTAACATTGACACCGGATCGGAAGCGATTCTGTTCGGTTGCATTGCCGCGTGGATTTCGTCTGCTCGATGCGAGTACGGCGAAGCTCTTAGGTGTAATCTCGGACGCGGATGATCTAGAATCCGTGGTGTTGTATCGTCTAGGACGAATAGAGGGAAACAACTGAAGGCTGCGCCGCCATCGTGAACCACGCATTAGCCTTGCGATATTTGGTTTGGAGTAGACGTTCGAGGAGAATGCGATGACTCCTTGTTTTTGCCTGCTTCTATCCAGTCGATGGCCTGATTCAAGGGCGGACGAGAACAAGAGGGAACAACCTCTGGCACACAGGTCCCGTACTCTGCGCGCCAGCTCAGGTGAGATCGAGGGTTGAGAACGCGGCGACATCCTAGAAGGTGTCCGAGGCTGCTCGACCCGTCCGTCAGCCGCGGTGAGGTCATGGGTGCTGTCTTGCTTCCGAAACGCGAGAGATCGGAGCAGCCTGGATGCGATGGCTGATCAGACCACGTGGAGGCCGGCTACGACGCCGCAAGAAGCCCACGCAACTCTTGGACCTCTCGCAACAGCTCCGCGTTTTGAATCGCCAAGGCTGCGGCACTTGGTTGGAGCGAGCCAACCACCGCGCTGGTCGCTGCCTCTACTTCATGACTGATGCCGCTGCCCTCTGGACCGCAATAGCGACGCTTGGTGATCTCCAGGTTTGAGTGCTGGAGCAGATCCGACGCATATGAGAGAAGCCCTTTCACGGCAGCCCAGTAGCGGCCGAACAAATAACGGACGCTGTGGATTCCACAGCCGCCTTGCACTTGCTCCAAGGCGAGAAGGTCGACACCCAAAGTCACATGGTGGCGCAGAAGCGCCGCCTTCCAGTCCGCAGTCAGTCCGCCGTCTGCCATTCGGAGCGACGTCCGGGCCTTCCGCTTGCCGTGACCGTCGATGCCCCTGTTGGCGGCTGCGGGAAATACATACGCGAGCTGCTTCACAGTGGTGGGCGCCATCTCGAGCAAGCGGTCACGGCCACCCCCAGGCGCAAACCACAGCTCCAACAGCCATCGCGCCGCGCCCTTCTCATGCGCTGGCACTCCCACTTGGTCAGACGCCACATAGGCGGCTTCATAGGGCTTGCCGTTCTTGGTATATGTACCCGGGACGCGAACCTGTACCATCGCTTCGTCCTCCCAGAGGTTGCAGGCCTGACCGTTCTTCGTCGCGATCAGCATCGAGGGTGTGAGGTTGCGGAGAGCCTTCTCTCGGAGCGGAATCTTCCGGGTGAGCTGAACCAGGAGGGCGCGACGCAACGAAATCGCCCAACTCGCCGTCCGCCACGAAAGTGACGCGCGCATCGCCTCCTTCGCTTTTCGCTCCAGCGGAGAGTTGTCCGGCATGGCTCGATACGTCCGTAGCGATTCAAGCTGTGCATCCACTGAGAGGCTGCCTGCGGCCGCGCACGCATCCTCCACAAGTAGGTCCCGAAATCGGACCAGCTTCTGAAGACCATGCTCCTTGTCGCCGCCACGCCACGCCGCATTGATAGCGAGACAGTCGCGCAACTCATCACGATCAGCCTTGGCTTGGACAACGAGGCGCTCGAGCATGACCAGATTCGCATTCAGACGCTCGTGGACCACGGCGGCACCATCATGCTCTGCGATCATGGCCAGATCTACCGTCGCGCGTCGACACGTCGAGAAGATGCCATGCAACTGCCCAGTGCCCTCGCCGGTCTCTCCACTAGTCAGGTACTTGGGCTGCGCCTTCCGCCAGGTTGCATATCGGGCGAGACGTTCGCTGTCGAAGAGGTCGAGGAGACAGGCGGGACTGCACGTACACCCACATTGAGGGGTGACACACGCGCATGCTGAGAGCGAGTCACCAGCGGGGGCAGAAAAACTCCCGAACGAAAGAGGGCGTGGATCGAGCCGAGTGGCCCACCCGGTGAGCAGCGCGACGTGAGTCAGGCGCGCGTCGAGCGCCACTTCCGTGAGTGCGACGCGAGTCCGCTTTCGCCAACGGAGATAATCTTCTTCGTAGGTGCGGGACGGCATCGTTCGGTCGGCCGCCACGTGCATGTCGAGCCCGGCCGTGTACCAGATCCAGCGGCGCAACCCGTAGCGACCCTCGATGAGTCCAGTGAGGGCGATTCCGTCGGCGTCGACCCACCCACTGAAATCGAGCTCTTGTGCATTCGTTGCGGTCGAAGCTGAGGTGATCACGCGCGTCAGGGCGTGTTGCCGTACAATCATGAGACGTCTCGCTTGAGAAACCTCCGTCTCACGAACTCGCTGCAGCAGGTGCACTCGGCGCCACACGAAATGCACCGCTCGCAGCGCCGGCTTGCGAAGCACTCCCGCATCTGCGTCAGCCTCGATATCGGCCAACACGGCTCGCCAGTCGGCTTTCTCGAGGCTGAACTCCCCCCGGCGCGTCAGGAAGAGTGCGAGCGTGGTGACTCCAAGCCGGATCTGTGGCTCATTCCGGCCGCCCGCGCGACGCTGCAAGCGCTTCCGCCACTTGAGGACGGCGCTGTGGAGTTCCGGGGCATGGCTGTGCACCGTCAAACCTTTTTCGTCTGGGGAGAGCCAACCAATGCTCCCTGCGTACCGGAGCATGAGTTTCACGCTGGTGGCCGCCTTGGCTCGCATCCAGGCGCTATCGGCCGGCTTCCATGCCTTGCCGTGGGCCGCCGCCTTTGCTCGGGCGCGCGCATCGACCCATTCCTTCACCTCCAGTTCCAGCGCCCAAACGGTACGGCCATCGCGAGGCGTCGTCCGTGCCAGGAACTCTGCCGTCACGCGACTGAAATCGCCGTCGGCCCCGGGTGCGTGGTCGGCGATCAAGCCAGCGACCGTGCGCACATCTTTGCGCTGGTCGTCCGAGAGGGTCGTCACCGGCGCCTGCTCCTCCGACGCGGTAAGCTTGCCCCTTCGCCGTCCCTCGCCTTCGTGCGGCGTAGGCGCCGATGCGATGAGGGGGAGAAGTTCGGCGAGCGAACGACGGGGCGGCACGCTCCCGCGCAGGCCCCAACCACGATGGCGAGTTCCCCTCGCCTCGTCGAAACGTACGAGCACACCTGAATCGACCAGATCGCGGGTGACTTCGTGCAGCTTCCATGGAGAGCATCGCATTGCCCTTACTGCCGCCGTTGCGGAGAAGTGCAGGGCGCGTCCCGGGTGCTCGGCGCTCCTGATCCAAGCCAGAAGGTCATCACGCAGCCTCTGCTTCTCCTCTCCCCAGCCGCTCCCGGTGTGCCCGGCATGCGAGGATTGCAGAAAATCGTGCTCACGGTTTTGCATGTTGGAGAAGGGACATTGGTAGGCGCGGAAGCGTCTCCAATACCGCGAGACCTCCGTATCTCAGGCTACTCGGCCAGGGCGGCCGAGAGCGAGAAGAGCCTACGGGAATCCAGTCCACGCGCCACGAGTCCGGGATCGTCCAACAGCGTCCAGTGGCCGAACGGCCTCCGAAGATGCGCACATCTGCGATTGCCATTTCTCCAGAGAACCATAAGGGTCTCGGGGAGATGAGTCGCTTGCAGTGGCTGGAGAGATGAAGATCGCCGGCCGCAAAGCACGGCAAATCAAGTACTTAGTCCAATCCTGTCCAGTATTGTCCGATTGGAGACCCGACAAGGTCGCCCCCGACGCGGCGATCTATTGTAGATGTCCCAAGTCGTTGATGGGCAGCTACTTACCTGTTCGCCTCAAGAATCAAGGACGGCGTCGGATGGGGATGCTCTCCATTGGCCGCTTCTATCAACCCGATGCGGACCCGACGCCTGGGAGGGGCCTCCTACTCGCCACCTCCACCATAGCAGATGCGCTCGAGCAGATGCGCTACCGGCTCACCGTCGCCGGCCAGGAGCATCTCCATCGACGAACGATTCTCCCATCGAGGCTGAGGCCGATCCAGCCAAGCGCGTCGCTCAACCTCGTCGGGAAGGAGCGCTCGCAAAGGCACAACGATCCGCGCGTACACCCACAGCGCGTGGACGTCGTTCTGGGCGCCCGACGGGCGAGCGAACCGGTATCGACATGCGTTGAGTGCCGTCGCAAGGGCTGCGGCTGAAATCCCGAGGACGTCGGCGACCTTCTCGGCGTCGAATGCTCCACTCGCAGTCTTCAGATCGGGGGCGTCGAACGGGAGGGAGCGAGCCAACCGTTCTTCCACCTGGGCAGGCGACGGCAAGTTTTTCACCGCCAAGCGGACGCGGGCGAGCACCTCCGCGATCTCGTCCGGCGATAGCGTCTCGGAGAGCGGACGGGACCAGCGCTCGCCTGCGAGAAGCGGCTCGGGAGAAAGCACAGTGATCTCGTCCTCGTGGTCCAAGCGCTCAGTATCCTCTCGCATGACTGACCCTCAGAGCTTTAGAACGATGACGGCTGACCGTTAGGAGAACAAAGCTGCCAGTGCATGTCAAGCAGGTCGTGAGTAGCGCGGAGGGACGCGGTGAGCCGAAGTCCCGTCAAAGTCAACCGTCGCGCGGGCGGCGAGTCCCGACAACTTCGCCGGCTGCGGGATTCGGACCGCTCCAACAGCTTGCTGTACAGTGCTACGCTGACGCCAGCCCATCCCACGGTCGGTCGATCTCCCACCGGCGAAGCACGGAACCGCGCCCGACGACCGTGATTCCTTCTAGAGCCTCGAACGACGCGCCATGACTCAACCCCGAATAGTCGACACCATCGTCGGCAAGCGTCACGATGCAAGTGCCCTCCTGGCCGGGGGCGAGCGTCGACGGGCCGTCAACAAACGCCACGCCGAGCAGCTCGCCTCCGCGGTTGATCTGGAAGTGGGGCATATACCACGATCCAGTTTCCCGTCCGCGCGGGTAGATCGGTGTCGCGCGCCCACCGTCGGTCGTTGCGAACAGCCTGACGTGGACCTCGGCGTATCGGATCATGACCCATAGGGCGATCTACCACAGGCGTGTGCTGTAGAGCAACAGCGTAAAGAGCATGACTGATTAAGGCGGGTTTTGTCGCCAGCACCTGCGCAAACTACTCGACCTGCCACGCATCATTCGCGAAGCCGTGAGCGAAGTACGCTTCGGCTGAGACGTATTCTGCACGTCGCAATGTGATGGAGAGAGATGCTTCCTCTTCGAAGCGAAGAATCAGGGCTTCACCGGCGCGATTTTCAACCGCCTTGACGAGTTTCGCGATGTGTGAACAGAGTAGATCGCGGAAGCCCGCTTGCCACGACGTGAGTGCAGCGGACGATGTCCGCACCGTCAGTGGGCTCGTCACGTTAATGACGGGTCCGTCGAAGTGCAGTTGCAGGTAGTCTTGAACGAACGTCACGGCGCTAAGCTGGGCGCCAATGAGCTCGGAGAAGATCAATTGCTGCTCTTCTTGCGGCGTCATCGTCGAGAGTGGCTCATTCGGTTGCGCGCTAGTGTAGTGCGTCTAACGCTTCTTTACATTTGGCGATCTTCGCCAGGATCTTCTCCACGGAGGCGGTCCAAACGAAGACCTGCGGATTCTGGTTCGAGTGCCTGATGTAGTCCTCGATGGTCGCGATGAGATCGGGCAC
>JBGTFN010000453.1:0-5633 GCA_041747275.1 Gemmatimonadaceae bacterium
CCGCGATTACAGCGATGTCGACGGCTGGCGCGTTCCCCCGGGATACGAGCCACAGGTTCTTTCTGATCTTTCGAAGCGGCGCCCAGGCGTCTACAGGAATAGACAATGACAACAGAGGTCAAGCGGAAGCGGCGTCGTGCAGCCCCCGCCGGGATTGCACCCTCCGAGCCCGAACGCGACATCCTCGATCAGTACCTCTACGAAGTGAGCACCTATCCGCTGCTCAAGGGCGCGGAAGAAATCGAGCTCGCCAAGAAAATCCGGGCGGGTGACCAGGACGCGCTCCAGGAGCTCGTCAAGCGCAACCTGCGCTTCGTTATCTCCGTCGCCAAGAAGTATCAGAACCGCGGCCTGCCGCTCATCGACCTCATCGGTGAAGGCAACGTGGGTTTGCTCACGGCGGCGCGGAAGTTCGATCCCGATCAGGGCGTCAAGTTCATCTCGTACGCCGTGTGGTGGATTCGTCAGGCGATCCTGTCGTCGCTCGCCCGTCAGGGCCGCACCGTGCGCGTGCCGCTCAATCGCACGGCCGACCTGTCACGCATCATCAAGGCCTCGGAAATCCTGCGGCAGAAGCTGCGTCGCGAACCGTCGCCCGAGGAGCTGTCGCAGGTCACCGGACTCTCCGTCGATGTCGTGCAGTCGCTGGCTGCGCTCAACACGGGCGACGTGCGTCTGGATGCTCCAATGGACCCGGATGGTGATCGCTCGCTCATCGAACGCTTCGTCGCCGATGAGATGCCGGACGCCGAGGAAGAAGCAATGAATCGCTTTCTCACGGACGAAATCGAGCAGGCGCTCTCCACGTTGCCGCCGCGCGATGCCAAGGTGCTGCGCCTCTACTTCGGCCTCGAGGGCGGACGTGAACACACGCTCGAGGAAATCGGCTCCATGCTTGGTGTCACGCGTGAACGCGTGCGTCAGCTTCGTGATCGCGCGCTCAAGCGACTGCGTGAGGGCGACGTCGGACGTGCGCTCGGCAGCTTTGCCGCCTGATGCATTGCTGATCGCCGCCTGATCACAACCGGTTCAAGCGCACAGCACCGCCGCTCACCTCCTGGTCGAGCGGCGGTTTGCGTATGCGGCCGTCGAATGCACCTTGCGAGAGGCAATCGAGTACGCCGCGGACGGCGCGGACCGTCGCACCCCCCAGCACCGTGTGCCTAGTCACACGCGTCGCCCGACGACATATTCGTGATATCCCACGTCCCGTGACATGATCCAGCTCAAGAACGTCCACAAGGCCTTCGGCGAAAAGAAAGTGCTCCAGGGATTCTCTCTCGATGTCAAGGAGGGGGAGACCATGGTGATCATCGGCTTTTCCGGCACGGGCAAGTCGGTCGCCATCAAGCACATCGTCGGCCTGCTCGAACCCGACGAAGGCGAGGTATGGGTGGACAACGTGCGCGTGGATACGCTGTCCAGGCGCGATCTGGTGAAGCTCCGCTCGAAGATCGGGTACGTGTTTCAGTTCGCGGCGCTCTTCGACTCGCTCTCCATCGGGGAGAATGTCGCGATGGGACTGCGCAAGCAGGGAGAGCTGTCGTCGGCCGAAATCGAACAGCGTGTGCACGAGTCGCTCGACATCGTCGATCTTGAGGACGTGGCACATCGCTTTCCCGCCGAGCTGTCGGGCGGCATGCGCAAGCGCGTCGGTATTGCGCGCGCAGTGGCGCTGCGCCCCAAATACATCCTCTACGACGAACCCACCACGGGACTCGATCCGGTGACATCGGCCGTGATCGACGATCTGATGGTGCGCATGCGCGACAAGCTCGGCGTCACCAGCATCGTGATCACGCACGACATGCGCAGCGCGTACCATGTCGGCACGAAGATCGCGATGCTGTACGAAGGCAGTGTCCGACAAGTCGGAAGCGTCGAAGAGATCCAGCACACGACTGACCCGGTCGTGCGCCAGTTCATCGAGGGGCGCCCGTCGCTCGACTCGGCGGCATGACGCACCCTGGCGATGGAGACGTTTCGGACGACGGACGGCGCAAACGACGGCGCCGTCGGCGTGGCCGTCGGGGCAAGAACTTGGCGGCCAGTTCGAACGCCCAACAGTTGGGTGATGCGACTGGCACACGCAGCAGTGACGCGGCCGCCTCGAATGTGAACACGGGCGCGTCGACCGGAAGCGGCGCGGCGAACGAGACGGCTGCGTCGGGCAAGCGCAAGGCGCGCTCACGACGTCGCAAGTCCAGCGGGCGTGCAAAAGGCGCAGCTGGCAAGCCGTCGTCGGGCAATGTGCAGTCCGCCACCACGCAGTCTGGCACGCAGTCCACCGCCGCGCAGTCTGCCGGTAGGCCGTCAGGCAGCGCGCCAGAGCGCCCTGGGCAGTTGCGCCCTGAACCGTTGCGCGACGCGAAGGCAAAGCGCGCTGGCAACGCACAATCGTCAGGAACGCTTCGTCCTGTAGACGCGAAAGGCGGCACCGACGTGCCCGCCGTTGTGGACGACTCTACCGGTCCAGCCACCGCCACGCGCACTGACGCTGCCAATGGTGCGCCGAACGACGCCGCTGACGTACTCGCTGCGCGTCGTGCGCGCGCCGATCGTGAAACCTCGGCGGGAGGAATTGTTTATCGCGTGCATAATGGTGAAGCGCTGTTCCTGATCATTCGCGATAGCTACCGCAACTGGGGTTTTCCCAAGGGCCACCTCGAGGGAGAAGAACTGCCGGACGCAGCGGCCATTCGCGAAGTGCAGGAGGAGACAGGTCTTGTCGAGCTGAAGCTCGACGGTGCGATTGAAACGATCGATTGGTTCTTTCGATTCCGTGGCCGACTTGTGCACAAAGTCTGTCATTTCTACCTGATGCGCACCGAAAGCTCGCGTACGGTGCCGCAACGCGAAGAGGGAATCACCGCGTGCCGATGGGCGCGATTCGAGGAAGCCACTCGACTCATCTCGTATGCGAACGCGCGTTCAGTGCTCTCGCGCGCCAACGCCATGGTGCTGGCCGGATCGGGCACCCATGCCGACGCTGATGCACATGCGACGTCGCACGCGCACACGGGCGCGCAGTCCAGCGCAAGCACGAACGCGGCTGATGCCGCGCGCGACTGATTCGATGACGGCGCGCTTACCTGCGGATCCAGCCGGAACCGGTGTGCCTGTAGTGTGCACCATGCTCAAGCGTGAGCGGGCGCGAGCGCTGGTACGCGCGGCGTTTCCGCGTCGGCGAGCGCATCTGCTGGCTGTGCGAACGCGTGACGAACTTGTCGCGTGTCTATCGGAGCAACTCATCGATGCCGTCATCCTCGACGGCGGATTCGGCGAAGAGGTCGCGCGCGTCCTGCCCTTGGCCGAAGACTATCCATCGGCGCCGTTCTTTTTCGTGACGGCCATGCTGCCCAACGATGCGCCGATGGTGGGCCGCGCGGTGGAATGCGGTGCGTCCGACGTGCTCGTGGAAGGCGTGGACGACGGCGCCGCCCGGCTGCTTGTGCAACAGCGTGGTTTCAGCCAGCGCTTCGATCATGCGCTCACCGAACCGCCGCCACTGTTGGGGCTCCGCACGCCGCTGCAGCTGCAGCTCTGGAGAAGTCTCGTGCGGCGCGCCGGTCGGCCGGTGCGCACCGAGCAGCTCGCTCGCGAGCACGGTGTTTCGCGCGAGCATCTCTCCCGCAGCTTTGCCAACGGTTCGGCGCTGACGCTCAAGCGAGTCATCGATTTGGTGCGCCTTCTGTCGGCGGCCGAACTGTCGAAGAATCCGGGCTACGACGTGCGGGACGTTGCCGCCGTGCTGGGCTTTGCCAGCTCGTCGCACCTCTCGGGCACGACGCAGCGCCTTGTGCGAGCCAAAGCGAGCAGCCTCAGTCGCTTACGCACGGTGGATCTGCTCGATCGCTTTGTGCAGACCCAGGCAGAGTCCGCCAGTTCACCGGACTGAGAAGCGTCGCCTTGCCACGGCGTCGGCACTTGTGATATTTTTCACAAGCTATACCCGAATCGGTGCGTTACCGTAGCATACGCCTGCGCAGATCGCGCCACCGTTCCTCTTCCCGTGTCACACTACGCCCGCTCTTATGGCTACCCAAACCGCACTTCGTCCCGGCGAGATCAAGGATATTCTGCTTCGTGAAATCGAGGCCGCCGACCTGCACGAACTCGACATCGACGAAGTCGGCACCGTGCTCGAGGTGAAGGACGGCATCGCCCGCATTTACGGACTCGGCAAGGCGATGGCCGGCGAAATGCTCGAGATCACCTCCTCCGAAACCGGCGAGTCCATCACGGCACTCGCGCTCAACCTCGAAGAAGACAACATTGGCGCCGTTATTCTTGGCGACTATCTCAAGCTGAAGGAAGGCGACGAAGCTCGTCGCACCAGTCGCGTGCTTGAAGTGCCCGTTGGTCCGGAACTCATCGGTCGCGTGGTCGATCCGCTCGGCCGACCGATTGACGGACTCGGCGACATCAACGCGAAGCACGCCCGCAAAGTGGAATCGCAGGCGCCCGGCATCATCGTGCGCACGCCCGTGAAGGAGCCGATGCAGACCGGTATCAAGGCCATCGACTCCATGATTCCGATCGGTCGCGGTCAGCGCGAACTCATCATTGGTGACCGCGGCACCGGCAAGACGGCCATCGCGGTCGACACGATCATCAACCAGAAGGGTCAGGGCGTTATCTGCGTGTACGTCGCCATCGGCCAGAAGGCGTCGACGATCGCTGGCGTGGTGGACCGCCTCAAGGCGGCCGGCGCGATGGACTACACGATTGTGGTTGCGGCCAGTGCATCCGATCCGGCGCCCATGCTCTACATCGCGCCCTACTCCGGTTGCGCGATGGCCGAGTACTTCATGTACAACGAGGGCCAGCCCACGCTGTGTGTGTACGACGACCTTTCCAAGCAGGCCGCTGCGTACCGCCAGTTGTCGCTCATTCTTCGTCGTCCGCCGGGCCGCGAAGCGTACCCGGGTGACGTGTTCTACCTCCACTCCCGTCTGCTGGAGCGTGCGGCCAAGCTGCGCGAAGACGACGGCGTGGTAGATGGCGTGAACATCCTCAAGCCGGGCGGTTCACTCACCGCACTGCCGATCATTGAAACGCAGGCCGGTGACGTGTCCGCGTACATCCCGACCAACGTCATCTCCATTACCGACGGCCAGATCTTCCTCGAGACCGATCTGTTCAACGCTGGCGTGCGCCCGGCCGTGAACGTTGGTATCTCGGTGTCGCGCGTCGGTGGTTCCGCGCAGACCAAGGCAATGAAGGGTGTGGCCGGCCGTCTTCGTCTCGACCTCGCGCAGTTCCGCGAACTCGAGGCCTTCTCGGCGTTCGCTTCCGACCTCGATGCGGCCACCAAGCGCCAGCTCGAGCGTGGCGGGCGCACAGTGGAAGTGCTCAAGCAGGGCCAGTACACGCCGCTCTCGGTGGAGAGCCAGGTGATGGTGCTGTACGCCGTGACCAACGGTTTCCTCGACGCCGTCGACACGAGCCGCGTGCGCGATTGGGAGCAGGGCTTCCACGAGTACATGCGTGCGCAGTATCCGCAGGTGGGCGATACGATCCGCACGAGCAAGGCGCTGTCGAAGGAGACCGAAGCCGACCTCAAGCGCGGCATCGAGGCGTACAACAAGCAGTTCGTCAAGTAAGCCATGGCCAAAGGACGCGAGCTGAAG
>JBGTFN010000454.1:0-13520 GCA_041747275.1 Gemmatimonadaceae bacterium
TGCTGCATCGTCGGGTGGGTTGCGCTTTGCGCAGGAGCTGGCGTCGGCATGCGCGCGCGCCGGCGTGGCGGTTGTAAGCGGCCTCGCTCGTGGAATCGACGGGGCCGCGCATCAGGGCGCGCTCGACAGCCGCGGCACAACGATCGCCGTACTGGGCACCGGCGTCGACATACCTTACCCACCCCGACACCGCGCCATGCAGGAGCGCATCGCGAACGAGGGCTTGTTGTTGAGCGAGGTACCGCCGGGGGAACGCGGTCATGCGGGCACATTTCCCCAGCGCAACCGGCTCATCGCGGCTCTTGCCGAGGTGACGGTGGTCGTGGAGGCGGGGCGGCAGAGCGGGGCATTGATCACTGCCCGTGTGGCGCAGGAACTCCATCGCACCGTGTGCGCCGTGCCCGGTGCCGTGCATTCGCCAGAGTGTGTGGGATCGAACGCGCTGATTCGCGACGGAGCGCAGGTCATCTGTTCGCCCGACGACCTGCTCGCGGAGCTGGGCATCGAACACGCCGGTTCCCACGCGCCCGCATTGGAAGGTGATGCTGCAGCCTGCTGGGATGCGCTGCAGCGCGGATCTGCCGATGTCGCCGTGTTGGCAGCGCGCGCGAATCTCGACCTTCGTCGTGCCAACATTGCTCTCTCCGCGCTCGAACTCCATGGACTCGTCGAGGTCGATGTGTCAGGTTGTGTGCGCCCGATGATCACGTCATCTGTCTGACGAAACTCGCATGATGGGCATCGCGCAGATGCCGGCTGACTCCTGTGCGCACGTGTACGTGCATGTGCCGTTCTGCGCGCGACGTTGCAGTTACTGCGACTTCGCGATCGCCGTACGAAAATCCATACCGGTGGTCGACTACGTGCGCGGCGTCGCGCGCGAAATCGAAGCACGCGCGCTCGGTCAGGCATCACCGCAAGGTCAGGCTCCCGTGCAATCCATCTATCTTGGGGGTGGCACGCCCTCTCGGCTTGGCGGCGACGGAGTGCGCATGTTGCTCGACATGCTGCGCACACACTTTCCGCCGGCGGCGGGCGCCGAGATCACGATCGAGGTCAATCCGGAAGACGTGACGATCGAAGCCACCAGCGCGTGGGTCTCGGCCGGCGTCTCGCGCATCTCCCTTGGCGTGCAGTCATTCAACGATTCCGTGCTGCGTTGGATGCACCGCGTCCACGACGCACCGGCGGTGCCGCGTGCCATGGATTTGCTGCGATCGGCCGGACTCCACGATATCTCCGTTGACCTGATCTTCGCAGTGCCCAGCCAGCTTGACCGTGACTGGCAATCCGACGTGCAACAGGCGCTGGCGCTGGCGCCGACTCACGTTTCGCTGTACGGACTCACCATTGAGCACAGTACTCCTCTCGGACGATGGACAGCGCGCGGCGAGACAACCGAGGCGCCGGACACCACATACGAATCGGACTTTCTCTACGCCCATGAGGCGTTGACCACCGCAGGGTTCGAGCATTACGAGGTCTCCAACTACGGGCTGCCCGGGCATCACGCGCGCCACAATGCGGCCTACTGGCGGGGCGTGCCGTACCTGGGACTGGGACCGTCCGCGCATGGCTACGATGGTGTGGAGCGGCGGTGGAACGTGTCAGCCTACGCGGGCTGGCAACACGAGGTCGATCAGGGGCGCGATCCGCTGTCGGGTGCAGAGCAGCTCACGGTATCGAATCGGGAGGCTGAGGCGGTCTATCTGGGACTTCGAACCAGTAACGGGCTGTCCTTGCGGAATGGCGAACACGAGATGGTACGTCCGTGGGAGGAGGCCGGCTGGGTGAACGTGAGTGCGGATGGCGGGCTGCGGTGTACACCCTTGGGGTGGCTCCGGCTGGACGCCCTGGCGGCGGCGTTGACAACGCATCGAAGTCCTTAGTACACTTAGGGTTATGGCATTTGCAGAACTGAGCGATAGGGAACGACAAGTGCTCGAAGCCGTGATTCAGGCGTACGTCGCCACGGCCGAGCCTGCCGGTTCGCGCGTGTTGTCGCGTCGCTTCGATCTCGGCGTGTCGCCGGCGACGATTCGCAACACGATGAGCGACCTTGAAGAGAAGGGGTTTCTCTATCATCCGCATACGTCAGCGGGCCGCATTCCCACCGACAAGGCGTACCGTGTGTACGTGGACTCGCTCATGCGCATCGAGTCCATCACGGCGCACGAGCGCGATCATCTCGCGGTGCAGCTCACGGCGGGTGGATCGGCCATCGAGGCCATCCTTCGCTGTGCAGCGCAGTCGCTTGGTGTGTTGACGCAAGAGTTGGGCATTGCGCTTGGACCGCGTCTGGACCGCGCGGTGCTGCAACGCATTGAACTGGTGCGCGTGTCAGCCGAGCGCATCCTGATGGTGCTCACGCTTGGTGGCGGCTCGGTTCGTACGATCTTCGTTGAGGTGCCGGGCACGATCGCCGATGAGGCGCTTGTCGAAGTCACGATTGTGCTCAACGAGCGGCTCGGTGGACTCACGCTCGACGACGTACGCACGTCGTTGGGTGCGCGGCTTCGTGACGTGCCGGGCTCGGTCAACGCGTCGGCGCTGCTCAACATCTTCGTGCAGGAAGGCGAGCAGGTGTTCGCGCGCGCTGTCGAGCCTGGCGATTCGGTTGTGCTCGGACAGGCGTCCTTGCTGGCCGATCAGCCGGAGTTCTCGAGCGGCGAACGCATGCGCCAGCTCATCGAGCTCACGGAACGGCGCCAACAGCTCACCACGTTGTTGCAGGCACGAGCCGGTTCGTCAGGGCTCAGCATAACCATCGGCAACGAACACGCCGATCCCGGACTCGACGCGTTCACCGTCGTCACCGCCGAGTATCAGGTGGGTTCCTTGTCAGGCGTGATTGGTGTGATCGGACCGACGCGCATGCCCTACCACAAGATCGTGGCACTCGTCTCACATACATCGCAGCTCATGTCCGAGCTGCTCAGCTAGGCTTTCCAGGACCGAACATGGCCGATTTTTACGCGACGTTGGAGGTGGCTCGTGATGCGTCGAACGACGACATCAAGAAGTCCTACCGCAAACTCGCGATGCAGTGGCATCCCGACCGCAACGGCGGCTCGAAGGAAGCGGAAGAAAAGTTCAAGACGATTACTGAAGCGTACGACGTGCTTCGTGATCCACAGAAGCGTGCGGCATACGATCGCTATGGTGAGGCCGGACTGCGAGGCGCGGGTGGCACTGGTGGTTTCGAACACGTGGATTTGTCGGAGGCGCTCAACATCTTCATGCGTGACTTCGGCGGATTCGGCGAGATGTTCGGCGGGGGCGGCGGACGTCGTGGTGGTGGCCCGCGTGCCGGCAGCGATCTCAAGCTGCCGCTGCAACTGAGTCTGCTCGAAGTCGCGACCGGCGTCGAGAAGACGGTGGTGGTCAAGGTGCTCGACCCGTGCAACAAGTGTGAAGGTAGCGGCGCTGAGCCCGGCTCCAGTCCCACCACGTGTGGCACCTGCAATGGAGCGGGCGAAGTGCGTCGTGCGCAGCGATCGTTTTTCGGTCAGTTTGTGAGCGTGGCGCCGTGTCCCACGTGTGCCGGTGAAGGAGTCGTGGTGGCGAGCCCGTGCCGGAGTTGCCGCGGTGAAGGTCGCGTGCGCGGGGAGAAGACCGTGAAGGTGCAGGTGCCGGCCGGTGTGGCGACAGGTCAGTACATGACGCTGCGCGGCGCAGGAAACGTCGGTCCGCGCAGCGGACCTCGCGGCGACATTCTGGTCGTGTTCGATGTGCAGGAAGACGAACGATTCGAACGCGATGGCGAAGACCTCTTCTGCGAGTCGCTGGTTACCTATCCACAGCTCGTGTTCGGCGCGGACATCGCTGTGCCGGGTGTGACCGGTGAGCTTTCGCTGCGCGTACCTGAGGGAACGCAGAGCGGCACAGTGTTTCACCTGCGCGGACGTGGCTTGCCGCGAGTCAACGCCACCGGCACCGGTGATCTGCACGTGCGCGTGCAGCTCTGGACCCCGCAGGAACCGACACAGGACGAAGTGGCGCTGCTCAAGCAGCTCGCCGATATGCAGGGCACCGCACCGCCGCAGCGCGAGAAGAGCATCTGGTCCAAGATGAAAGAGGCGCTCGGTGCCTGAGACGTCGTGGATGGCGGTGCGCGCCACACCATGTTCGTCCGACAGCACGACGCGCACGGCGCTGATGCAGGCTTTCTTTGATGCTGGTGCGCAGGGTGTGCATGAAGACGGCGATCAGCTGGTCACGCATTTCCCGCCCGGCACCAACATGGAGCGCGTGCGTGCTACGCTGTTGAACGCCGATTCCAACTGCAGGATTGATGTGGCGGACGTGCCGCCCATCGATTGGAGTGAGGCATGGAAGTCGAGCCTCGATGCGCACGACGTCGGCTCACTCGTGGTCACGCCGCCGTGGCTGGCCGACCAGTATGATCCCGCAACCACGATCGTGATCGATCCCGGCATGGCCTTCGGCACCGGTGAGCACGCGACGACGCGAGGCGTCATGCGGTTGCTTGGCGCTGTCATCCAGCACGGCGACACGGTGGCCGACCTGGGCGCAGGAAGTGCCGTGCTGGCGATTGCCGCCGCCAAGCTCGGTGCATCTCGCGTCTACGCGATCGAGCTCGACGAGGAAGCGATTCCCAACGCGAATGAGAATGTCTCGCGCAACGATGTGAGCGACATCGTGCATGTGTTTCAGGGCGACGCCACCGCGCTGCTGCCGCTCGTCGCACCCGTGCGCGTCGTGCTTGCGAACATCATCTCGAGTGTGCTCGAGGAGATGTTGCCCGTGGTCGCCGACTCCATCGAGCGCGGCGGAGCGGTGATTCTGAGCGGGATTCTCGCAGAAGAGCGCGCTCATATGCTGCGTGTGCTCGGCGCGGGTGGGTGGCGCATCACCGCCGAAGACGCGGAGGACATCTGGTGGAGCGTGGCGATCGCGCGGGACTAGCGGTCTTCGTCACGCACGAGGCGATCATTGCTGGCGCCACGTGCTCGCTGGGCGAAGACGAGGCGCGTCACCTCAAGGTGCGGCGCATCGAGATCGGTGCAGTGATCGGTCTGCGCAACGGTGAGGGCGTCGTCGCCGAAGGCACGTTGGTGCGCCTGTCGCGACAGGGGGCACAGGTTGACGTGACGCACGTTGAGATGGCAGCGCCGCCCAGTCCCGTCCACTTGCTGGTGCCGGTCGCTGACCGGGACCGTCTGCTCTGGCTCGCGGAAAAAGCGGCGGAACTCGGCTGCACGAGCTGGCGGCCCGTGTTGTGGAAGCGATCGCGCAGCGTCTCCCCGCGCGGCGAAGGCGTCACGTTTCAGGGCAAGGTGCGGGCGCGCATGCAGGGCGCCATGGCCCAGTCGCACGGTGCATGGTTGCCGCAGCTGTTTCCCGAGGCCACGATCGAACGTGCCGTCCACGCGGCCCCTGAGGGCACGCGGGTGGTACTGGATGCTGCCGGTATACCATTGGCCGCACCACGCGGGGACGCGATCACCGGGCCCGTCACGATCGCCGTCGGGCCGGAAGGCGGATTCGAACCCGAAGAGCTGCACGCGCTGCACGAAGCAGGCTTCATTTCCGTCTCGCTCGGATCGTCGATATTGCGCTTCGAAACGGCGGCGGTGGTGGCGATGGGAATCTTCCGCGCGGGGCTCGTGCAGGACGTATAGCTTAAGCGCGTCGCGCGATGCACATTCGCACAGTCGCTGCGATGCACGGACAATGTCGTGATTGCGGCCGTCGCTGAACGAAAGGCCTCGTCACCAGGAGCTGTTGATGTTCTGCCCCGTCTGTCGTGCGTTTGCCTCCGCCGCGCCGCGGTCGCTGGTCCTCCTGCTCACTCTGACGATTACACTGACGCTCACCGCGTCGCTCGGAGACGCGCAGGAGCCAACGGCATCCGCCGCTGCACGAAGCGCCGCGCGCAACCCGTTGCCGCTCGAGGCATCGCGCACGCTGCGCTTGAGCACGAGCAAAGGCTCATGGATGTCGCTCGACGTCAGTCCGGATGGGCAGACGATCGTCTTCGACATGCTTGGTGATCTGTACACGCTGCCGATTGCTGGCGGCACTGCAACGCGCATCTCGCAGGGGATGGCGTTCGACCACATGCCGAGTTGGAGTCCCGACGGCAAGCGCATCGCGTTCATCTCGGATCGCAATGGTGCGAAGAATCTTTGGCTCATGTCGGCCGACGGGCGTGATACCACGCAGCTCTCACGCACTACCGACGACACTTATGCGTCCCCCGAATGGACGCCGGATGGCAAGTATGTAGCGGTCACGCGTTCGGTGACCGGCGGACCAAAGCTGTTCCTGTATCACGTGGACGGCGGTGCGGGAGTGCAACTCATTCGCGAACCGGCCAACCAGATGACGATCGGCGCAACGTTCACACCCGATGGACGACACGTTTGGTTTGCGACGCGCACCGGTACGTCGCAGTACAACACGATTTTCCCGACGTACCAGCTCGCCGCGTATGATCGCGAGCTTGGCACGCGCACAACGATGACCAGCCGCTACGGCTCAGCCTTCCGCCCCGTCATCTCGCCAGACGGCAAACTGCTGACGTACGGCTCGCGGCATGACGCACAAACCGGCCTTCGCATCCGTGAGCTCGCGACGGGGTCTGAACGCTGGCTCGCGTACCCGATTCAGCGCGACAACACCGAAGCGAATCCCGAGACGGATGCACTGCCAGGCTACAGTTTCACGCCGGACAGCCGTGCAATCGTCATCAGCTACGGCGGCGAAATGTGGCGAGTTCCGGTGGATGGCAGCGCAGCCACGAAGATTCCCTTCACGGTCATCGCCGACATCGCCATCGGTCCGGAGGTGAAGTTCCAGTATGTGATTGATGACTCGAGCACATTCATCGCGCGTCAGATCCGCGATGTCGCACCGTCACCCGATGGTTCGCGCATCGCCTTTTCCGCGCTTGGCGACTTGTGGGTAGTGGACCTGCCCGAGGGCACGCCGCGCCGCATTGCCGGAAGCGCGGACGGAGAGTTCTATCCGACGTGGTCCCCGGATGGCGCGTGGCTCGCGTATGCGACATGGGGAGCCGAGGGCGGTCACCTCTTCAAGATGCGAGCGGACGGACGCGGTCAACCTGTCCGCCTCACGCGTGAAGTTGCCACCTACTATTCCACTGCGTGGTCGCCGGACGGATCACGCGTCGTGGCGATGCAGGCCGATGCACGCGAACTGCAGGAAACGCTGCAGCGCTTTGGCGGCGGGCAGTCGGCACGCTTCGTCTACGTGCCCGCCAACGCACCGTTGGGCGGCAGTACGACAACGCTCATTCGTGCGGCGGGCAATCTCGCCGATCCGCATTTTGCCGCTGACTCACAGCGCATCTATGCGTACAACGGCACTGACGGGTTGGTATCCTTCCGGTTCGACGGCACCGATCAGCGCGCGCATGTGCGCGTCACGGGGCAAAGCGCACCGGGCCAGACAACCCCGCCTCCCGCCAGCAGCGTGCGCATGGCCCCGGTCGGTGATCAGGCGCTGGCACGCGTCGGCTCGGACTTCTACGTGGTCACCGTACCGCTGATTGGCGGCGACACGCCGGTTGTCTCCGTCGCGACGCCGGAGAATGCGGCCACGCCTGTTCGCAAGCTCTCGGATATCGGTGGGGAGTTTCCGGTATGGCGCCGCGACGGCCGCGGCGTGCACTGGTCCATCGGCAACGCGCTGGTCACATATGACCTCGATCGTGCGCGCGCGAATGCGGATTCGGTACGAGCTGATTCTACCGTTGCGCGCTACAAGCCGAACGAAGTGCGCGTGAGAGTCACCGGTACGCGTGACATCCCGCAGGGTGTTGTGGTGCTGCGCGGTGCGCGTGCGGTGACGATGCGTGGTACTGAAGTGATCGAGAACGCCGATATCCTTGTGCGCAATAATCGTATTGAAGCCGTTGGTGCACGTGGTGCGGTAACTGTACCGAGCGACGCACGCGTGATCGATGTGTCGGGCCGCACGATCGTGCCCGGTTTTGTCGATACGCACGCACACTTCCGGCATTCGCCACTGGTGCACACCACGCAGCCGTGGGCATTGCTGGCCAACCTCGCCTATGGCGTGACGACCACACGCGATCCGCAGACGGGCACCACGGATGTGCTCAGCTACACCGATCGCGTTGATGCCGGCGAGTTGATCGGGCCGCGCATCTATTCCACCGGACCCGGCGTGTTTGCCGGAGAGCGCATTCGCTCGCTCGAACAAGCGCGGAACGTGCTGCGCCGCTACAGCGAATATTACGACACGAAAACCATCAAGATGTACGGCGCCGGCAACCGTCAGGTTCGGCAGTGGATCATGATGGCGGCGAAGGAACTGAAGCTCATGCCTACCACCGAGGGTGGTCTCGCGTTCTACACCGACATCACGATGGCGCTCGACGGCTACTCCGGCGTGGAACACAACCTGCCCATCTCGCCACTCTTCGACGATGTCGTGCAGCTGTTCAAAGCGTCGGGCACGGTGTCCACTCCAACGCTACTCGTCACATACGGTGGTCCGTGGGTGGAGAACTATTTTTACACGCGCGAGAACCCGCATGCCGATGCGAAACTGCGCAACTTCACGCCGGCCGACGATTTCGATTCGAAGACCCGCCGACGGGGGACCGGGGCAGGTGGCTCTTCGGGTCCGGGCGGATGGTTCATGGAGGACGAGTACAACTTCAAGGAACATGGCGCATTCATTCGTGACCTCGTCGCGGCCGGCGGCAAGGCCGGCATCGGAAGCCACGGTCAGTTGCAGGGCCTGGGCTATCACTGGGAGCTGTGGACAGTGCATGCGGGCGGACTCTCCAATCACGACGCGCTGCGCGTCGCCACGCTCATGGGGGCGGAAGCGCTCGGGCTCGACGGTGACCTGGGCAGCATCGAGGCCGGCAAGCTCGCGGATCTCGTGATTCTCGAAGGCAACCCGCTGACGGACATTCGCAACTCGAACACCGTTCAGCTTGTCATGCGCAATGGGCGGCTGTACAACGGTGATACGCTCGATGAGGTGTGGCCGCGTCAGCGCGCGCTTCCGCCGCAACCGTGGCGTCATGCAGAACCTGACGTGAACGCAGGCATTCGTCCGTAGTTGCCGTCGCGACGGGACGGCAGGTGTTCATCGGCCTCCCATACCGATGGACACGCCTCCCGTGCGATGCGACCGGGCGCCGACGAACTCCGGGCCGGTGAGCGCGCGGAAAAACTCCAGGGACATCCGGTCGCCGCGATACACCAGGCCTATCCGCTGCGTGTACACCGCGCGCGCGATGTCGCCCGTTGAGATCGTGTAGGGACTTTGGCGATTGAACAGGCCACCCTGCAAGGTGGCGTCATAACCTACCAGCTTCACCGCTGGTGCGGCGTACGCGTAGAGGCGACCGATGCGTCCTGCCAGCAGCGTGCCGCCGAACGAGAGCGATGTCTGAAAGGTGCCGACGCGTGCTGTACCTGCGCTCCAGAGCTCCAGTCCGCTTCCTGCCGTGAGGATACGCTGCTCCGCCGCTACGGCGTAGTTGAGAATCACATCATTGCGAATCTGGTTGTGCCAGCCCTGCGGAATCGTGTTGCCGGTGCGTTGATGGATGAACGTCTGGATCTCGCGTCCAGCCGCGCCCTGTCCGATGAGCCCGACGGTGAGCTGGCTCGAAATGCGCCGGTGGCGCAACGTGTCTGCTGAGATGGCGAAAGCGTGCAACTGCTTCGTGCCGGCCCAGGGGTGATCGCCAGGTACGATCTCCGCTTTCTTGAGGTCACTGCCGGTGTAGCCCTCGTCGCCGAACGCAACGCCGAATCTCGGCGCGCTTTGCGTTGGTGCAATGAGCAGTCGACGGATCGGCGATCGCGCGAGCGACGGGAGCACCGCTTCCAGGTAGATGCCCTGCGTGTAGTAGCGGTCGGTCGCGCCGAAGAAGTCGTTTTCGTAGATGAGGCGCCAGGAGCGCGCCTGCGCCCTGTCGCGTTCGATTCCGGTTGCCCCGATCTCTTGCCCGTTCAACGGGGCAAATGCGGCCAGCGTGAGAATCAATACGGAGAGCAGCGCGTGCCGATACATGTGTGTAATACGATGTCGGACGCGCCGTTGGATCCTTGTGTTCAACTCCCTAACGCTGACGGTGGCTCAGCGACGTGCGGGAGCGCCGGGCTGCGGCGTCGAACTCACGATGAACTGACGGATGTCCTCGTTGGATCGTGCCAGGTCTTCAGCACGCAGGTACATCATGTGTCCCGATCGGTACGCCTTGAACTCCATGCGATCCTGGAAGCGGCCAGTCGGGTCCATCGCCCACATGTTGTATTTCGCGTTGAAGTAGTCAGTGCCGCCGTCGAAGTATCCCGACTGCGTCATCACACGCAAATACGGGTTCTCGGCCATTGCCTGCTGCAACTGCTGTCCGGTGCGCTCTCCGGTTCGATTCCACGGGTTCGTGGGCCCGAAGAGCCAGTACTGCAGGTCGGTCTCATACCCGAGCTGTTCGCGCAGATAATGATTGATCGCCGGCGCGAAGGCGTGATTCCATGACGTCAGCGCGGGATCGAAATCCGGCGAGGTGCCGGCGTCCACTCGGTCGAGTCCCCGATAGCGTGAGTCGAGGCGACCCACGGTGAGTCCCTGATCGCGAAGCAACTCCTTCCAGAAGAACGACGTCGGCACGGCCATGTTGTACTGTGAAACCACACCTTCCTTGAGCCCCGAATAGCGTGCGTAGCGACGCACAAGTTCGGTGCGCTTCGCCGCCTCGAGCGACCCCGCTCGCGTCATTGCCGGAATCAGCTCGTCGAGTGTGAACTGCTCCACTTCCGGAAGCAACTGCTCGAGGTCGCGGCCCTGCAAATCGGCCGGCAGCGCCTTGTGATACCAGGCGGTCGCCGCGTAGTAGGGCAGGTACAGCGCGCTTGCCACAGGTCCCGATCGGTCAAGGCCGAGTCCGGTCGGCGACACAAGAATGACGCCGTTCAGGTACATCCAGTGTGAACCCTGCAGCCGTCCTGCGAGTCCGGCGACCCGCGTGGTTCCGTAGCTCTCTCCGATCAGGTATTTCGGCGACGTCCAGCGTTCATGACGGGAGACGAACATGTCCAGCCACTTCGCGAGATAGCCGATGTCCTCATTGACGCCGAAGAACTGCTCGCGCCGCGCGTCGCCGACGATGCGCGAGAATCCGGTGTTGACTGGATCGACGAACACGATGTCAGCTACATCCAGAATCGAGTGCGGATTGTTCTGAACGCCGTATGGCTGCACCGGATAGCCCTCGTCATCGATGCGAAGCATCTTCGGGCCAGTGTACGCGATATGCATCCACACCGACGCGGACCCGGGTCCACCGTTGAACGAGATCACGAGCGGGCGTGTCGCCTTGTTGTCGCCGACGTCAGTGCGTTCGTAATAGGTGTAGAAGAGCGATGCGATCGGCTTGTTGTCCTCGCTGAACACCGGCTGCATGCCCATGGTCACGCGGTAGGGCACAGAACGACCCTTGATCGTCACGTTGTCCGTGGAGCGCATCATGGTGTCGACGGCGAAGCGAATCGTGCCGTCGCTGGCGCTGGAGGAGGGACGGGAGGCGGCAGACGAGGACGTGCTCGCGCCAGCGGGAGTCGTTGGACGCGCGGCGGCCTGACCGCGTGGCTGTGCGAGCAATGTCGGAGCGCAGGCGACGAGCAGGAGCACCGAACGAGCAGAGAGGTGCAGCATGATAGCAAAAGTCTGGGGAGCGGCGAGTGCGGCGAGCGAATAGCATGGCATCTGAACGCGAGCGACGCATTCGAAGGCCTCTGCGCAACTTACTGCGTCGACGCTTCTGATGCCTCGTTGATCGACGAAGTTCAGTGCGAGACGCCGTCGCGTTTGACGGCTCGCCACGCCGTCAGCGCGATGATTTTCACGTCCAACGCGACGGACTGCCGTTCGAGATACTCCGTATCGAGTCGCACCTTTTCCGGTATGGAAAGTTCGTCGCGACCGTTGATCTGCGCCCAGCCTGACAGGCCAGGCTTGAGCGTGTGCACGCCATGGGCAGTACGCAGCGCGATGAGGTCATCCTGATTGAAGAGCGCCGGACGCGGGCCGACGAAACTCATGTCGCCGCGCAATATGCACCAGAGTTGCGGCAGCTCATCGAGGCTCGTTCGACGCAGCATGCCCCCCACCGGCGTGAGAAAGTCGTCCGGGTTGGACAGCAAATGTGTGGCCATGGCCGGTGTGTCGACTTTCATGCTGCGGAACTTGGGCATGCGAAATCGCGTGTTGTCGCGACCAATGCGGTCCGACCAATGCACTGCCGGCCCGCGCGAGGTTACGCGAACCAGAAAGGCAAGCAGCAGCATCGGCAGCGCGAGCAACACAATGGCAAGCAGCGCCAGCGTGACATCGAAGGCGCGCTTCATCGGCCCGCTGTCTGACCGAAACCACTGCCCGACCCATGTTGCACTTGTACAATCCGGCGCAACTGCTCGTCTACACTGACGGGCGAGGTCCATTGCAGCAGCTCACGGGCCTTGGTGGCATCGACCTGCAGCGACTCGATGAGCCGCGCGGCCCAATCGCGTTTCCCCAACACCGTAGCACCTGCGAGCATCAGCGAGGGTGACACGGCGAACAGTCGCGCCGCGGTTCCCTGCGCCGAGGCGATGCGACGCACCAGTTCACTGGTTGAGAGGTCTTCACCGTCGCTGATCACGAACGATTGTTGCGCGGCCGCAGGATGCGTGAGGCAGCGCGCGATAAAATCCACAAGATTCTCCACGCCGATGAGGCTGCGCCGATTGTTGATGCCAGCGAGCGGCAGCGGCCATCCGCGCGCGACGAGACGAAGGAGCGCGCCGAAGTTTGCACCCACGCCGGGACCGTACACGAGTGGCGAGCGCACGATGACGACTTCCATACCCGTCTGCGCCGCGATGTCGCGCAGCGCCTCCTCGGCACGCACCTTTGACCTCGCGTAGGGGTCCTCGCTGAGGGTCATCGGTGACGACTCTGTGAAGGCATGACCGGGCGCAGTCGACTCGCCGAGCACCTTGATGGAACTCAGAAAAATGAATCGGCGCACACCACAGGCGGCCGCGTCACGAGCAAGACGCGCGGTTGCGTCCACATTATCTCGTTGGTATTGCGCTCCGGCTTCCGCACTTGACTGCTCCATCACATGCACGCGCGCGGCCAGATGCACGATTGCATCAATGTCCTCGAGCAGCGGCGACCAGTCGTCGATGTCAGCGATGTCCTGCACAAGGACAGCTTCGACGCCGGCCGGATACGAGGGTCCATGGCGTCGCGTGGTGAGACGAATGGCGGTGCGATCGGGCGCTGGATCATCACGAAGCAGGCGTGGCAGCAATGCCCGGCCTACCAGTCCAGTCGCACCAGTCACGAGCACGGTCATTGCACGACCTTCGCGTGGAAGGCAAGCATCTGCTGGATCACGACGGATTCCGCCCACTCCCGCTCGGCCCGTTCCCGGCCGCGGCGCCCCATCGCGATGCGCAGCGGACGGTCGCTGATGAGTTGCTGCAGCGCACGCG
>JBGTFN010000455.1:0-3989 GCA_041747275.1 Gemmatimonadaceae bacterium
ATCGTTTTGTTGCTGCCCGGTCAGGGCTCGCAGAAAGTGGGCATGGGGCGCGACCTGTTCGACGCGTCGTCGGCGGCCCGTGAAGCATTCGAGACGGTGGACCGCGTCACGGGTGAGGCCATCTCCGCACTCGCCTTTGAAGGTCCCGATGATCAGCTTCGACTGACCCACAACGCCCAGCCTGCGCTGCTTGCGCACAGCGCAGCCGCCTGGGCGATGGTGGGCGATGTGCTCGCGCCGTTCGTGTGCGCCGCTGCCGGCCATTCACTCGGCGAGTTCTCCGCTTATCATGCCGTCGGCACGTTCAGCCTGGAGGATGCAGCGCGTATCGTGCGCCGTCGTGGTGAGTTGATGTACGAGACGGGACGTGCACGTCCGGGTGCAATGTGTGCGGTGCTGGGAACACTGAATCGCAGCGTCGAGGACATCTGCCTCGAGGCGAGTGAAGTCGCTCTGGTCGTGCCGGCCAATTTCAACAATCCTGAGCAGGTCGTGATCTCCGGCGAAACCGCGGGAGTCGAACGTGCAATGGCCCTGGCGAAGGCCGCGGGCGCAAAGCGCTGCCTGCCGCTTCCAGTGAGCGGTGCGTTTCATTCGCCCCTCATGCAATCGGCGGTCAGCGGTCTCGAGGCGGTGCTCGCATCAGCGACGCTTCGCGACCCGCGCGTGCCAGTGTACGCCAACGTCGATGCATCAGCGGTAACGTCGGCCGAGTCAGCGCATGCACTGCTGTTGCAACAGCTCACGTCACCGGTGCAGTGGACACACGTGATGCAGGCGCTCGTGCAGGCGTACCCCGATGCAATCTTCGTCGAGCTGGGCACGGGCAGTGTACTCTCGGGCCTCGCGCGACGCATTGCACCCGACGTGCGCACCATGACCGGCGGCACCGTCGCCGATCTGGAGAAGTTGCTCGAACTCGGCCACTCTCTCAATCCGTCGCATGCGCATTGATCTTTCCGGGCGCGTTGCGCTCGTCACCGGGTCGACTCGCGGCATCGGTCGCGCCATCGCCGAGCAACTCGCCTCGTGCGGTGCGTCGGTTGCCGTGACGGGACGCGATCAGGCCCGTGCCGAGGCCGCTGCGGCAGAAATCGCCGCTGCACACAATATCACGGCACGGGGTTACGCCGCCGATGTGGGCGAGATCGCGCAGTGCACTTCGCTGGTAGAGGCGGTAGAGCGCGACTTCGGCCAGCTTGATATTCTCGTCAACAACGCTGGACTGACGCGCGACAACCTCATCATGCGTCTCAAGGATGAGGATTGGGACACGGTCATCAACGCGAACCTGCGCGGTGCGTTCGCGACCTGCCGCGCGGCCAGTCGAGGCATGATGAAGCGGCGAAGGGGCCGGGTCATCAACCTCGCCAGCGTCGTCGGGCTCATGGGCAACAAGGGCCAGACCAACTACGCCGCCAGCAAGGCCGGGTTGATCGGGCTCACCAAATCGCTGGCCCGCGAGCTGGGCTCTCGCGGCGTGCTCGCGAACGTGGTAGCCCCCGGCTATATCGACACTGACATGACCGCTGCGATGCCCGCCGATGCCAGGGCGGCGCTGTCAGCCAGCATTCCGCTCGAGCGACTCGGCACGCCGGCCGACATCGCGCACATGGTCACTTTTCTTGCGTCCGACCTTGCTTCCTACATCACCGGACAGGTGTTCGTGGTGGACGGCGGTCTGGCGATGTAATCGCACGTACTGCGAACCCTCCCTCGGACGCGTGTTCGGGGATACCTTTGTTTGTTCACCTTTCAGTCTCACATACGAGGAACCGTTCCCATGGCGGAGCACGAAGCGAAGATCAAGGACATCATCCAGAAGGAGCTTGGCGTCGAGCCGGAGAAGTTGACCCCGGAAGCGAGCTTCATCGAGGATCTGGGAGCGGACTCGCTCGACATCGTCGAGCTCGTAATGGAGTTCGAGAAGGAGTTCAACATCGACATCCCGGACGAGGATGCCGAGAAGCTGCGCACGGTTGGTGACGCCATCGCATATCTCGAGGCAAAGGTCGCTGGTTGATGCGTCGCAGGGTCGTCGTCACGGGACTTGGATCCGTCACACCCGTCGGTAACGACGTGGCGACGACCTGGCAGGGCTTGCTGGATGGAGTATCAGGCGCCGCACCGATCACGCATTTCGACGCATCTGCGTTTTCGGTGCGTTTCGCTTGCGAGGTAAAGGCGTTCGATCCACTGGTCGCCATGGATCGCAAGGAGGCGAGACGGGCCGACCCTTATACGCAGTACGCGATGGCCGCGTCGGTGCAGGCCATGGTCGACGCCGGGCTGGGAGAAGGTGGCTACGAACCCGATCGCACCGGTGTCATCATCGGTTCCGGCATCGGTGGCATCCGCACGTTCGAGGAGCAGCATGACATGCTGCGCGATCGCGGGCCCAGCAAGATCTCGGCCTTCTTCGTGCCAATGTTCATTTCGGATATCGCGGCCGGTGTGGTCTCCATGCGCTACAACGCGCGTGGTCCAAACTTTGCCACGGTGTCCGCCTGTGCGACGGGTGGCCATGCGATCGGAACGGCATTCCGCGCCATCCAGTATGGCGACGCCGATGTCATGATCACCGGTGGTTCCGAGGCCGCAGTCTCGGAGATGGCCATTGGCGGCTTCGCCAACATGACAGCACTCTCGACGCGCAACGATGATCCGGCGCGTGCGTCGCGTCCGTTCGACGCGAACCGGGACGGCTTCGTGCTGGGCGAAGGTGCCGGCGTCGTGATTCTGGAGGAACTGGAACATGCGCGAAAGCGCGGCGCGCGCATTTACGGTGAAGTGATCGGTTACGGCGCCACGGGCGACGCGTATCATCTCACCGGCCAGCCGCAGGATCATGAAGGGTTGCAGCGTGCGATGAAGCGCGCGCTCGAAGACGGTGGCATTGGACCGGGGGACGTGCAGTACATCAACGCACACGGTACCTCCACGCCGCTCAACGACCCCAACGAGTCGCGTGGCATTCGCACCGTCTTCGGGGCACACGCGGACTCGCTCACGGTCAGCTCCACCAAGTCGTGCACCGGCCACATGCTCGGTGCCACGGCCGCCGTGGAGTTTGTGGCCTGCGCGCTCTCCATCCGCGACCAGATTGTTCCACCCACGATCAACTTCGAAACCCGGGATCCGGAGTGTGATCTCGACTATTCTCCTAATACGCCCACGCGACGGGAGATCGAAGTTGCGATCAGCAACAGCTCCGGTTTTGGTGGACACAACACCACGCTCGCGCTCAGACGCTGGCACGACTGAGTAGCGGGCACGCGTCTCTCGCGCGGAGTCCCGGCATCGGTGACCCGCGCGTCCTTCAGGAGTTTCGCATGCCGCTCGTCGTCGACGTTGACCTGTCCAAACTGCGCGATCCGGCGCTGCTCCCTCTTGGGGAGAAGCTGCGGCGCGGCGAGCGCCTGACGCGCGAAGACGGCGTCACGCTTTTTCGGTCGCCCGACCTGCTCGGCGTCGGCAGCATGGCGGACGCCGCCAACCGACTGAGGCACGGCGACCAGGTCACCTTTGCCGCCAACCAGCACATCAACCCCACGAACATCTGCGTGCTGCGCAAGACGTGCGTCTTCTGCGGGTACGCGCGGCTGCCGAAGGAAGAAGGCGCGTATCGATACTCGCTCGCGCAGGTCATGGAAGAGGCGGAGCAGGCGGACAATGGCCTGACGCGGGAGTTCCACATCGTGGGCGGTCTCGACATGCAAACGGGACTCGAGTACTACACGACGATGTTTCGCGCGCTCAAGGAGCGACTGCCGCATGTGCATATCAAGGCACTGACAGCAGTTGAAATCGCGCACATTGCGCGCATCGAGAAGATGTCCTGGGCCGATGTGCTGATCGCGCTGCGGGAAGCCGGTCTCGACACGATGCCTGGCGGCGGCGCGGAAACCTTCAGCGAGGCCGTGCGCGATGAAATCGCCGACAAGAAGCTCGGCGGTGCCGACTACATCGGCGTGCATCGCACTGCGCAC
>JBGTFN010000456.1:0-1726 GCA_041747275.1 Gemmatimonadaceae bacterium
GGGCAGTGCGCTCGAGGAGCTCGCGCAGAGTGCGTCGCAACTATCGGAGGCGGCGAGTCGCCTGCGTCACGCGGTATCGCGCGTGTCGTCGGGCGATCGTGCGCCGACGGCAGATATCCGGTTGCACACGGGAGACTCGACACGTTCGGTGTCCACCGAGTCACGAGGTCGGCAGGGGGTGCCCTCCCCCGGAAGGCGGGATCCGCTGGTCGCCTGAGCGAGGCACCGACGGATGCGCGTCGAGCGGTGAATGCGCAGTCGCACTGTTGGCGCCCGTCGCCAGCTTCGCGTATGTGGGCAACACGACCAGCGGCGTGAAGGTGCGCAGTGTGTGCACGTGTGGCGCAATCAAGTCGTCCACGAAGCGATCGAGCATGCGCGGTCCGTCGAACTCACGCCGAAACGTGACCGCTGAAATGCCGAGCATTGTATGAATGTGTCGGCCGAAACTTTGCGGCGATGAATATTCGAGCGTGTTGGATACCTGCGTGATGCTCAGTCCCGGATTTTCGAACAGCGCCGCCGCGCGAACAAGACGCGCCAACGACAGGTAGCGTTTTGGTGCAGGAAGGTTAGCGCGGTAGAAGCGGCTCATGAGAGTGCTCGCGCTCACACCAAGACGTTGGGCGAGCTGTCGCACCGTGCCGACGCGCGACGGTGCCGTGAAGCACGCGTCGAGGAAGCGGCGACAATCTTCCGGCGCAACGGTGAGTAGCTCGGCAAGTTGCGCGACGGCGCGTCGCTCGATGCTGTCACCGCGATGCGACGAGAAGAGCTGCCGCAGTGTGCGCCATCCGGATGGATCTCGCACGTCGACGAGCGATTGCACGCCCTGTTGTCCAAGGGCCAGCACCGCGTGTGCGGAATCGGCGTTGCTTTCGCACCAGATCGCAACCGCCTGCACCGCCGGAAACTCGCGGACCAGCCGCGCTACCGACGACTCGGCGCGCGCGTTGCATCGCGCCACGGACACCAGCACCGCCTGCGCGCGACATTGTCGCAGATCCTGCAGCGCTTCTTCGAGGGAATCGCGATGCAAGGCCGTGTAGCACCCTTCGCCCGCGGCGTCCACACGTGTGCGTTCGTGCGGCGTGAGTACCGTAACCACGGCGGTATCAGCCAGCGGCTTTGGCTTGTTCGTGGGCGAGGGCGCGCGTTGCCACGATGGCCGCAGCAACGACGGCGGCGTATTCACACGCGGCGAACGATCGGCAGGATAGTGGAAATCGGCAGTCATGATCCACTCGGCGAGGGTGAACTGGTGGTGGGCGTGCGACGACGTGCGAGGCGACTCGCCTCTGCTGTCGGATGCAATGCTATGCGAGCACGTCACGACACCGTCACATTTCCGGCACCGATCATGGCGGTCGTCATGGATCGCGTGCCACGCGCGGCGATTCGTGACGCGAAGAATTTTCCGTGTGGCCGGGTATATTGCGGCAGACCAGTGGGTGGTCGTCGGCCGGACGGTCGCGTCGTGCGCGTGCAAGCGTGTGCGCCGAGGAAAGTCCGGGCTCCACAGGGCAGGTTGCCAGGTAACGCCTGGGCACGCGCGGCGTGAGCTTCGCGTGACGGAAAGTGCAACAGAAAGCAAACCGCCTTGGCGCAAGTCGAGGTAAGGGTGAAAGGGTGGGGTAAGAGCCCACCGCGCCCGTGGCAACACGGGTGGCACGGCAAACCCCAGCCGGAGCAAGGCCGAATAGGCGGCGAGAGACGGCCCGTCTCG
>JBGTFN010000457.1:0-1635 GCA_041747275.1 Gemmatimonadaceae bacterium
GAGCAGCACGCTGCGCGCGGTGCGAAGCGCCGACACATATCGCGTGCCTCGCGCGCCAGGTTTCGCCGTCTGCAGCAGCGCATCGATCGCCGAGCGGTCGGTGGTGAGCGTTTGTGCGACTTCGGCTTCATCGTCGAAGAAGACGAGCGCCAGCCGGTCTTGTGGGCCCGCTTCGCGCACAATGCGGCGGGCTGAATCGATGGCCGCCGCCCATGATTCGCTGTGGCCCATGCTCATGCTGCGATCGAGCAGCAACACCTTCGTGCTCGGCGCGTCGGCAGCTGCTTCGGCGTCCGCATCGCCGGCGAATGGCCGAGCAAACGCAAGGACCAGCAGCGCCAACGCGAGCGCACGCAGCAGCAGCAGCGGCCAGTCCGTGATGCGTTGGCGCTTGCTCGTGCGAATGGAAAGCTGCTCGAGGAACATTAGCGACGGAAAGCGCACCGGCGTGCCCTTCTCGCGATGCCGAAGATGCATCGCGATCGGCACCGCCAGCGCCAGCAGCCCGGCAAGAAACGCGGGAACGAGGAAATTCATCAGCGGCCCCGGAAACGCATGGAGCGCATGTCGAGATAGGCGTGCAGTGCGCGGTCGAGCGGCTGGTCCGTGTCGAGCGGCACGTAGTCAGCGCGCGCGGCCGACAGGCGCTTGGTGAGCGCGGCCCGATGTGCGGCAAATGCGTCGCGGTACTGTTTGCGCAACTCGTCCGGACGCAGCGGCAGTCGCCTGCCGCTTTCCATGTCCTCGATCGTGAGCGGTGCCGCGAACGAGAGTTCACGTTCGCCGGGATCGATCGGGTGGAAGACGATCACATCGTGTCCGCGCGCCCGCATTGCATCGAGCGCGCGACCGAGCTTGTCGGCTGGCTCATAACAGTCCGAGACCACGACCACTACACCGGCACGCGTGGTCACGTGCGCCACGCGCTCGAGCGTCTCCAGTAGCTGTCCCTTGCCCGAGGCGCGCGTGCGCGCGAGTGAATGCAGGATGCGCTGCAGGTGTCGCGCCGATGGCGGGATGACCTCGCCAATACCCGCACCCATGGTCACAAAACCAACGCGATCACCCTGACTCTTGCTGAGCCACGCGAGCGACGCGACGAGAAACTGTGCGTACTGGAACTTGCTGACGGTGGTGGTGCTGAAATCCATCGACGCCGACGTATCGAGCGCAAACCAGACGCTCACGTTCGTGTCGGCTTCGTACTGCTTGACGTAATAGCGATCGGTTCGTGCATACAGGCGCCAGTCAACGCGTCGCAGATCATCACCAGGCTGGTACGCGCGATGTTCTGCGAAGTCGAGCGACGAACCCTTGCGCACCGAGCGGTGCACGCCGTGCATGAAGCCGTCCACCACCGTGCGGGCGAGCAACTCGAAATCCGAGATGCGTGCCAGCAGTGCCGGGTCCAGAAAGGCGGCGGGGGCTGTGGCCACGACTATCGCTCCGAGCGCGGTACAGGGTTCGCTTCGAGCAGCTTCTCGACGAGTCCATCGGTCGTGATCTTCTCGGACTGCGCCTGGAAGTTCACGAGGATGCGATGGCGCAACACCGGCCGCGCGAGCGCGCGAACATCGTCGAGGCTCACATGCGTGCGTCCCTGCAGCAGCGCGCGTGCCTTGCCGCCGAGCAGAT
>JBGTFN010000458.1:0-2269 GCA_041747275.1 Gemmatimonadaceae bacterium
TGCTCGCTCGTCCGCCTCAGCTGGCGGTGGGCCTTGCGATGGCGCATGGCATCAGTCCTCGTCTTCCTCGTCGTCGTCCGGCGCGTTTTCGGCGGCACGGCTGGGGGGCGTCCCCATATCGAGAATGCGAACGCCTTCCGACGGTGACTCTTCGTACCGCATACCAAAGTTCAGTCCCTGCCGCTCGAGGAGCTCGGCAATTTCGTTCAGCGATTTCTTGCCGAAGTTCTTCACCTGCAGGATCTGCGCTTCGGTCTGACGCACCAGGTCACCGAGCGAACGGATATTCGAGTTCTTGAGTGAATTTACCGAGCGAACAGACAACTCCATGTCGTCGATCGGGGTACGGAACAGCTCAGCAAGACGCAAGGCGTCGCTGTTGGCAGCGGCATCAGCCGCGCCGATGGACACCGACGACGACGATCCGAAGCCCACGAAATACTGGAAGTGGGTCTGGGCCAGCGCGGCGGCGTACGACACGGCTTCTTCCGGCGAAATGGTGCCGTTGGTTTCGACCGTGAGCGTGAGACGATCGTAGTCAGTGCGCTGTCCAACGCGCGTTTCCGCGACGGTGAAGTTGCAGCGCCGCACCGGATTGTAGATCGCATCGATGCGCACCGTATCGACGGGCAACGCACGATCGACCGGATGCTGGTCGGCCTCGACATACCCGCGTCCCTTGTTCACGTAGAGCTCCACCGACAGGTCGCGCTCGTCGGTGATGGTGAACAGGTGGTGCGCGCCGCCCATGACACGCACGCCACCGGTGGCTTCGATATCGGCCGCCGTGACGGCGCCCGGTCCCACCTTCTTGAGGCGCACGATAGTGCTCTCGACATCGTCGGGCAGCGCCAGCGTGAGCGTCTTCAGGTTGGCAATGATCTGGTGCACGTCTTCGATGACGCCCGCGATGGTCTGGTGCTCATGCACCACGCCATCGATACGGAACGCCCACACGGCCGAGCCGCGCAGGGACGAGAGCAGCAAGCGCCGCATCGCGTTACCCAGCGTGTGCCCGAAACCGCGCTCCAGCGGCTGCAGACGAAACTCCGCCATCATCGGTTGGTCGTCGCGCTTTGTCGCTTCGACAAGCTGCGGCCGAACCAGCCCGCTCAGGTCAATCGTATTGGACATAATCAGAAAGTTTGCTAAGAGTGGTCTCACGAACACAGCACACACTGTGATCGCGACGCCGTGCCTCGCCCCGCCGCGCGGCACGCTCGTACGGGAGTGCGGGTCCCGACCGGCGACACTCGCGTGTCGCTGGACATCAACCTGCGGACCAACGACACGCTCGTGTCGCTGGCGACCAACTACTTCGAGTACAGTTCGACGACGAGCTGCTCCTGCGCCGCGAGCGGGATGGCCGAGCGGATCGGCTTCTCCAGCACACGTCCGCTGTACGACTCACGATCGACCGCAATCCACGACATTGGTGCGCCACGCGACGCCTGCTCCATGGCCGCCTGCACCAGCACCAGCTCACGCGAGCTCTGCTTGATGCGGACTTCCTCACCCGGGCGCACCTGGTACGACGGGATGTCGAGCTTGCGCTGCTTCACTTCAACGTGGCGGTGACGAATGAGCTGACGTGCAGCCTTGCGGCTGGGTGCGAAGCCCATGCGGTACACCACGTTGTCGAGACGCGTTTCGAGGGCGGCGAGCAGGTTGTGACCGGTGATGCCGGGCAACGTAGCCACCTTCTCGAACGTGTTGCGGAACTGCTTCTCGCTCACGCCATACGTGCGCTTGATCTTCTGCTTCTCGCGCAACTGCTTGGCGTATTCCGACATCTTGCGACGGCGCGCGGTGGCCTGGCCATGCTGGCCCGGCGCATACGGACGACGCTCGACCGGGCACTTCTCGGTGAAGCACTTGGTGCCCTTGAGGAACAGCTTTGTGCCTTCGCGACGGCACTGACGGCACGACGGACCTGTATAGCGTGCCATGATCAGACTCTCCGACGCTTGGGCGGACGGCAGCCGTTGTGCGGAATCGGCGTGACGTCGCGAATGGACTTGACCTGAAGACCGGCGGTGGAGAGCGCCTGGATGGCCGACTCGCGGCCACTGCCCGGGCCCTGCACGCGCACATGCACGCGTCGCACACCGGCCGACAAGGCCTCGCGCGCGCACTGTTCGCCGGCCACCGTGGCGGCAAACGGTGTGGACTTCTTGGAACCCTTGAAGCCGGCCTTGCCGGCGGACCCCCACGACACGGCGTTGCCATGCATGTCCGTGATCGTGATGGTCGTGTTGTTGAACGTGGC
>JBGTFN010000459.1:0-4343 GCA_041747275.1 Gemmatimonadaceae bacterium
ACGGCTTCGAGCGACGCAGCCGCAGCCTGCGCATCCCCCACCGGCAGCGGAGGTGGCAGCATCGGTGCCGGTGGCTCCGAGAATGCGCGCGCCCATGACGTGTCCATCGCGGGGTCCGCCGACCCGGAGTTCGGGAGCGCCGGCATGATGTCCATCCATGCTTCGTCGTCCTTCCACGGCGTGTGCATATCCGGCTTCGGCTGCGGGGGCGTGATCCCACTGGCGGCCGTCAGGTCCTGCGCGAGATGCGAAATCGAGACGGTGGCGTCGTCGATGGCCCATGTGTCGGTCGGCGTCGTCGATTCCGTCTCCGAATACTTCTCGTGCTCGGCTTCCATCTCGTTCCCGGCCGCGATCCCAGGATCGGCTGCCATCTCCAGCTCCGCCACCGCCTCGTCCTCGGCGAACGCCTCGATCCACGGCAGCGACTCGCCGCTGTCCACATCGGGCGATGGCATGACGTAGTCTGCCGACAAGACCGCAGCGCCATCGTTGGCCTGCACTTCGTCCGCGGACGCCAGATCGTAGCTGAAATCGCCGGAAGTCGACGGGCTGACGGCAGAACGTGGCGCGTACGTGGGCGGCACGAAAGGCGTTCGCGTGGACACGCCGGCCGAACGTTCGCGCTCCGAATCGCTGGCTGTCGGCGCCGCGTACGGGGGAAGCAATGAAGACCGCGACGGTGTGGAGGACATGGGGATGCTCGGGCTGACGATCAAACATAGCCACCTCCAGAGCGCACGCAGCGAACTGACGGTTGGCACAGGTGGCTCAGCCGGGCGGCCAGCCACCGGCTCCAATCAAGGGGACGAAGCGGACCGGGGTGATGTCACGCCGAATGAGTTCCTGACCCTGCTTTGTGAAAACAGCCAGCATCTGCTCGTCCCTCTCGCCGACCGGCAGCACGAGCCGTCCACCCTCGGCCAACTGCTCCGCGTATGCGGTGGGAACGAAGGGCGCCCCTGCCCCGACAACGATGCCATCGAACGGCGCATAGTCGCGCCAACCGAGCGTACCGTCGCCCAGCAAGAGGCTCACATTGCGGGCGCCGATGTCCGAGAGCAAAGTGCGAGCGCGTTCAAGCAAGGCCGGCACACGTTCCACCGAGAAAACCTGCGCCGCGAGCTCCGACAGCAACGCTGTCTGGTAGGCTGAGCCGGTTCCTATCTCGAGCACACGCTCCCTGCCCGTCAGACCGAGCAGTTCGAGACTACGCGCGTGTACATAGGGCTGCGAGATCGTCTGCCCCGAACCGATCGGCAGCGCGTTGTCTTCGTAGGCGCGATGCCGCGTGGACTCGGGTACGAACAGGTGTCGCGGCACGGTATCGATGGCCCGCAGCACGGCAAGGTCGCGAATGCCCTTCTCCTGGAGCAATTCGACCAGTCGACGGCGCGCGCCACGAAAACCCGCTCCTACAGGTCTTGCCACCAGTCCGCCGACGCATCGAGCTGATCGCGATGCGTGAGGTCGAGGTGCAGAGGCGTGACGGAGATATAGCCCTCCTGCACAGTGGCAAAATCGGAATCGTCCGCACCACTCCATTCGACCGAACCGCCACCCACCCAGAAGATCTCGCGACCCCAGGGATCCTTCATTCGCGTGATCGAGTCAGAAAACACACGTCGCCCGAGTCGCGTGAGTCGCACACCCTTGATCTGCGACGCCTCGAGTGCAGGCAGGTTCACGTTGAGCAGCGTATCGGCGGGAAACGACGGCAGCGACGTGAGGTGCGCGAGCAGCTTGCGCAGCATGCCGACGTACGAATCAAGCAGCGCGTCAGCTCTCAACACGGTGCCGGCAAACGAGACGGCGATGGATGGGATGCCGAGCGCGAGTCCTTCCATCGCAGCGGCGACGGTGCCGGAGTACAGCACGTCTTCGCCCATGTTGGCGCCGTGATTGATGCCGCTGATCACGAAGTCCGGCCGTTCTTCCATGAGGACGCCAACGCCGAGCAGCACAGAATCGGTCGGTGTGCCGTCCACCTGCCAGCGACGCTCGCCGAGTCGTACGGGACGCAACGGATGATGCAGCGTGAGCGAATGACTGGTCGCGCTCTGCTCGCGATCGGGCGCAACCACGGTGAGTTCGCCGAGCGATTCGCAGGCGCGCTCGAGCACGCCAAGGCCTCGCGCGAGAATACCGTCGTCGTTGCTGAGGAGTATTCGCATATCAGGGTTGGGGGAGAGGCGCGTCGAGCAGTTCCTGCAGCGCGTGCAGGTCCCGCTCGAGCGCCTCGATCGATTCGAGTTCGAGCGCCACACGAGCAGCCGAACGCAGCGAGCCACCACGACGGTGCTCTTCCAGTTTCTGGCGCGCGCCATCAATGGTGAACTTCTCGACGTAGAGCAACTGCTTCACGAGCAGAATCAGTTCCACTTCACGGCGTGCGTACACGCGATTTCCCGAGCGATTTTTTGCAGGGCTCAGCACCTTGAACTGGCTCTCCCAGTAGCGCAGCACGTGCGGCTTGAGCTCCGTCAGCGCGCAGACCTCGCCGATGGAGTAGAACTCCTGCACCGGTTCACCTTTCAACATCACACATCGTCCCGTTCAGCGCGAAGTTCGCGTGCCATCAGCTCGGCGATGGCTTCCGCTGGCGGTTGCCCGTCGAAGAGAACGCGATGCGTTGCCTCGACGATCGGCATCTCGACACCTGCCCGCTCAGCCAGCGCGCGTGCGCTCTGCGCATTCAGCACACCTTCGGCAACTGTGTCCTTGCCGGCGAGCGCTTCTTCGAGCGTCTGCCCCTGTCCGATCGCCACGCCGACTGCGCGGTTTCGGCTGAGCGAGCCAGTACACGTGAGCACGAGATCGCCAAGGCCGGCAAGTCCGGCGAATGTCTCCGGATGCGCGCCAAGCGCCACACCGAGTCGCGTCATCTCGGCGAGCCCGCGCGTGATGAGTGCTGCGCGCGGATTGAATCCGAGACCAAGTCCTTCGACAATGCCGGTGGCGACCGCCATGACGTTCTTGAGCGCGCCACCCAGTTCCACGCCGACCACGTCATCGGTGGTGTAGACACGAAAGGCCGGCGCGCTGCCCGCCAGTTGCAGGAGTGCTGCCGCGGATGGAATACTGCTGGCGGCCACAATGGCGGTTGGTTGCTGCGCCGCGACTTCGGCGGCGAAGCTTGGACCGCTGAATGCAACCGTTGCATGCGACGGCGACTCGTCGGCGACGACCTCAGTCATCAGTTGCAGCGTATCGCGCTCGATGCCTTTGGTCGCGACGGCCAGGACTGTGGACGGCGCGATGTACTCGGCGCCCAAACGCACGACAGCTCGCAGCACGTGCGATGGAGCGGCGTACACGACGAGCACGGCGCCGTCGAGCGCGTGTGCCATGTCGGACGTAGCAACAATCGTTGTCGCGAGCGGTGCATCGGCGAGGAAGCGCTTGTTGATGTGCGAGCTGTTGATGGACGCGACGACGTCTTCTTCGCGCGCCCACAAGCGAACGGCGTGCCCGTTGCGCGCGAGCCGATCGGCAATCGCCGTTCCCCAGGCGCCGGCGCCGATGACCGAGCAGCGCATGCGAGCAGACGGTGCGTGATGAGTCATCGTGAGTTGCCCTCCGCGATGCCCGCGGAAGTTGCAGCGTTCGCATCGTGCGTGCTGCGGTCGCCCAACTTTCGCTCGGTTCCGCGACGCAATCGCGTGACGTTGTCGCGGTGTGTGTAGAACACGAAGACGGCAACCAGCGCCGACAACACGAAGTATGGCGATCGCACACCGAACTGGAGCCCAACGCCGATCACCAGCGCGAGGGCGCCGATAAGCGAGCCGAGCGAGATGTAGCGCGATGCTGCGACTACGGCGAAGAAGGTGACCATGGCGCCGATCGCCGGCCAGGGAACGAGCGCAAGGAAAACTCCGCTCGCGGTCGCCACGCCCTTGCCGCCACCCTTGCCACGCAGGAACACGGGCCGCACATGCCCGAGAATCGCCGCAACTCCGAACGCCATGCCCCACTGCTGATGCGACGTGCCACCGACGAGCGCGGGCAGCAATCGTGGCAGCAGCGCAACCGGAAGCACGCCCTTGAGCGTATCAACCGCATAAACCAGCAGGCCCGCCTTCCATCCAAGCGTTCGAAGCGCGTTTGTTGCGCCGAGATTTCCCGATCCCACCGTCCGCAAGTCCACTCCATGTGCGCGTCCAACCAGATACGCCGTGGGCAGTGAACCAAGCAGCCACGCCAACACCAATCCGAGAAGGAACGCGAGGCTCATGCGTTCTTTCGCCGCAAGACGATGCGGAGTGGACTGCCGGTGAACGGGAAGGTTTCGCGGAAGCCGTTGTGCAGAAATCGGATGTAATGCTCCACAACGAGATCCG
>JBGTFN010000460.1:0-2445 GCA_041747275.1 Gemmatimonadaceae bacterium
GCGCGCAGCACGTGCGCACCGTCGGCGAACTCACCGGCTTTCATGCGTCGCAGAAGCGCCAGATTCTCCTCAGGAGAGCGGTCGCGATACGGTCCGGGTATGCCGGGCGTCGTGACCGTGCCACGGTTGGTACGGATCTCCTCCTCGGACTGCGAATCCACGTACGCCTTGCCCTGCTCCACCAGCCGCTCGGCGATCTCGTACAGCTGCTCGAAGTAGTCCGACGCGTAGTACTCACCGTCCCAGTCGAAACCCAGCCAGCGCACGTCGCGCTTGATGGCCTCGACATACTTCATGTCTTCGGTGAACGGGTTGGTGTCGTCGAAGCGCAGGTTGCACGTGCCGCCGAACTCGCGCGCAATGCCGAAGTTCAGGCAAATCGACTTCGCGTGTCCCATGTGCAGGAAACCGTTGGGCTCCGGCGGAAACCGTGTGGCCACCGGCCGTCCGAAGCGGCCGGTCGCAATGTCGTCGATGACGAGTTCGCGGATAAAGTCGCGACGCGGGGTCGAGTCGGTGGTCGGCGTGTCAGTCACGTGAGTCTGTGGGATGCGGAAGTGGAATCCGTAAAGTAAACCACTACGGCAACGCCCCGTTCAGCTCCTGATACACCTTTCGCACGGCGATCGGCCCCTGCTGATCGGCGAGAAACCACGTTGCATAGTCACCCCAGTTCGCCTGCTTCACCGCGTCGTCCACCGAAAGCCCTGCCGCGTGAAGTCGCGTGACCTCCGTGATCACCGCTCTCAGCGCGTCGCGATACGCGATGAGTTCTTCGCGCGAGACCGCCGGTGTCTCGATGAAGCCGTGCCCAGGAATGTAGTGGGTGGCATTCAGGGCGAGTGCGCGGTCGAGCATGGCAAGCCACTCGCTGGGATACGCGGACCGCATCGCGGGAAACACGCGATTCAGATACGCTTCGCTCATGAAGAGGATGTCGGCATCCTCGACGTGCACCATGAGATCGCCCCCTGTGTGCGCACGCCCAAGGAACTGCACGTCGACTGATCGTCCGCCAACGTCGATGCGTTCGCGGTCAGCCGTCATGGCCACCGGAGGCACAATCACACGTCTCGACGCAGGCGCGGCGGCCGAGTCGCGCAGCAACTGCGCGCGCGATGCTTCATGCACCACATACGTGATGTTCGCCGGCAGCTCGCTGTTGCCCGCCGTATGGTCGCCGTGATCCGATCCCATCACGTACCACTTCACGGGCAGCGGCGTGAGTTCACGAATGCGTGCGAGCATTGTGCGCGTTGCCGCTGGACTTCCCTGGCCGTCGGCGATGAGCACACCGTCGCGCCCGATCACCACGAGACTCACGGTGGTGAATCCCGGCGCACGAATCTCTTCGTATCCGTACACGCCCGGCGCGAGCGGCACGAAGCGCGGGAACGCGCTCAGCGGTACACCCCGTGCAGCGGGATCGGCGGTTCGCGGCTGCGCGACGATCGAGGTCAGCGGGGCAGCCGTCAGCAGCAGCGCGCACAGCACCTGGCAGGTTCGGCTCATCATTCGCCCAGCGGCTTTCCTTCGTGATCGGAGATCAGCACCCACACGGTACGCGTTCGCTTGGAGAAGAACAGGCGCACCGTCACGTCGCGCGGTGACTGCTTGAACGCGAAGTGAAACGTGAACGACGTGTCGAGCATCTCGCGAATCACGCCTTCCTTGAAGCGCCCGTAAAAATCCTGCACGCGTGTGCACGGCGCGACTTCCGTGAAGAACTGCTTGCCGATCGCGTCTTCGGGGGCGAGCGAAGCCAGCCGCGACTCCACCGCGTTGTACTTGAGAATGCGGCCGGTCCGGTCGAGCTGAATGACACCATACGGCAAGCCGTCCAACTCGCCTGGCGACATGGCGTCCACCACTTCGAGCACCGCATCGACTTCCGGATTAGCCTGCGCTCTCCCTCGGGATTCCATCATGGCCGAATAATATCACGCGCCGTTGCACGACCCGCCCGAAATCACCGGTTTTGGCGCGCAATGCGGGTCGAACGCGCAGCCCGGTACTTCGGCTTATATTCGGGTAGCTGCCTTCCCGAATCATTCATGCCCCGCCCTGCTCCACCGGCCTTCGCCGAACTGCACTGCCATTCGGCCTTCTCCCTGCTCGACGGCGCCTCGTTGCCCGAAGCGCTGGTCGAGCGGGCCCATACCCTCGGCTACCCGGCGCTCGCGATCACCGACCACGATGAACTCGGCGGCATAGTGCGGTTTGCGCAAGCAGCGGCGGCAGTCGGGGTGGGCGGGATTCTGGGCGTCGAACTCACCGTGGAGGTAGACGATACACGCCTGACGCCACTCACGCGCCAGCCGGCCACCGGAGCGGATCCAGCACCACCGCGGCGCACACACCTCGTGCTGCTCGCCGAGTCACGCGAGGGCTACGGCAACATCTCCCAGCTCGTTACGCGCGCCCGCATGGACCGCACGCGCGGCC
>JBGTFN010000461.1:0-9345 GCA_041747275.1 Gemmatimonadaceae bacterium
GCGCTCGAGTTGGGCCGTCGTATGGCGGCCGAGGCACGAGTGGCGGGCGCGCCGGTGCGTTCGCCGGGAGATGTGGTGGCGGTCTTCGCTCCCCGTCTGCAGGACTTACCGGTTGAGGAGTTTCACGTGGCGGTTCTCGATGCGCAACATCGACTCGAACGAGACGTGCTGATCACGCGCGGGCTGCTGGATGCCTCGCTCGTGCATCCGCGCGAGGTCTTTCGCGAGGCGATTGCAGAGCGTGCCGCCGCCGTAGTCCTCGTGCACAACCATCCGAGCGGTGATCCCACGCCGTCAGCGGAAGATCGCCTCGTCACGCAGCAACTCGTCGCCGCTGGCCGCCTGCTCGATATTCCGGTGCACGACCACATCATCATCGGGCGTGGGCGCTACACGAGCTTCGCCGAGGCGGGGCTACTTTGAATCCCGTCACCACGCCAGCTATTTCGCCTGAACCGCCAGGCGCCACGCCGCATTCCGATGCAGCGATTCAGGCGGGTGCCGTGGCGACGCCACCGAAGCTGCACGAAGTCATCCCCGGTTTCGCGCCGCGCGTGGACGGCGACTACGACCGGCTGGACGCGGACCTGCTCATCCGCGCCTACAAATACAGCGAGCGCGCGCATGCCGGCCAGGTGCGTCATTCAGGCGAGCCGTATGTCACGCACTGCATCGAAGTCGCGCGCATTCTCGCCGACCTGCAGCTCGACTCCGCGACCGTCGCATGCGGTTTGCTGCATGACGTCGTCGAGGACACCGACATCACGGTCGCCGATATCGAGCGCGAGTTCGGGCCCGATGTCTCGCGCATCGTCGACGGACTGACCAAGATCGCCAACCTGCCGCTAACGTCGCGCGAAGACCGGCAGGTCGAGAACTATCGGAAGCTGCTGCTGTCGATCGCAAAGGATGCGCGTGTCATCCTGATCAAGCTCGCCGATCGCCTGCACAACATGCGCACGCTCGACTGGCTGGCGCCCGAAAAGCGACGACGAATCGCGCAGGAGACACGTGACCTGTATGCACCGCTCGCGCATCGCTTCGGCATGGCGAAGGTGCGATGGGAACTGGAAGATCTCGCGTTCAAGCACGTCGAACCCGAGGCCTACCGCTCACTTGCGAAGCTGGTGGCCGCCAAGCGCGGAGAACGCGAGTCGCTGATTGCACAGATGAGCGAGCCACTGCTGCGCCGCTTGACGGAAGCGGGAATCGTCGATGTCGATGTCGGTGGCCGCCCCAAGCATCTGTGGTCGATCTACAAGAAGATGCAGCAGCGCGAGCGTCCGTATGAAGACATTTACGACTTGCTCGCCATTCGTGTCATCGTGCCCAACGTCATCGAGTGCTACCATGCGCTCGGCGTGATTCACGATGGTTGGACGCCGGTGCAGGAACGCATCAAGGACTACATCGCGCAGCCCAAGTCGAACGGCTACCAATCGCTTCACACCACGGTGTTCGGTCCGGGTCGACAATTGTTCGAGATCCAGATTCGCACACGCGACATGCATCGCACCGCAGAGTACGGAATTGCCGCGCACTGGGTCTACAAGGAGCAGGAGGCACCGTCGGGAAGTGATGATCTCGATCGTCACCTGGCGTGGTTTCGGCAGGTGCTCGAGTTGCAGATGGACGCCGAGACACCCGGCGAGTTCCTCGAGTTCCTCAAGCTCGACCTGTATCAGGACGAGATCTTCGTGTTCACGCCAACGGGCGACGTGATTCAGTTGCCCAAGGGTGCAACGCCGCTGGACTTCGCGTACGCGGTGCATACGCAGGTCGGCTCGCATACGGCGGGCGCGAAAGTGAACGGCCGCATCGCGCCGCTCTCCCGCGAACTCAAGAACTCGGAGACGGTGGAAATCCTCACCAACCCGAATGCGCGTCCCAGCCGCGACTGGCTGGCGCATGTGCGCACGGGTCGTGCGCGTCACAAGATCCGGCAGTGGCTGCGGCACGAGGAACAGACGTCGGCGGTGCGACTTGGACGCGACATCCTCGACCGCGAGCTCAAGCGCCGTCGGCTGCCCAAGGTGGATGACGCGGCGCTGTTGAATGCGTCGCGCGTGCTCAAGCTGAAGGATCCCGCGCATGTGATCGCGTCGATCGGGCAGGGCGATGTGCACGTGATGCAGGTGCTCAAGATTCTGCACCCGCAGCTCGAGACCACACCCGAGCCGGCGGAAAAGACGGGTACGATCGAACGGTTGGTGGATCGTGTGCGCGGCACCTCGCGCGGCGTGCGCATTCAAGGCGCCGACGGGCTGCTGGTACGCTATGCGCAGTGCTGTCAGCCGGTGCCGGGCGACAAGGTCGTGGGCTACGTGACAAGAGGTCGCGGCGTGAGCATTCATCGCGGCGACTGTCCAAACCTGTTGCTGCTGGGGAATGAACCGGAGCGCCGGCTCGAGATCGATTGGCAGGAGGTGGCCGGGGAACGGTTCACGGTGCGTCTGGCGCTGGAAGGCACTGATCGGCGTGGACTCTACGCCGATGTAGCGGCCGCAGTGAGCGCGACGGGCACGGACATCCGCTCGCTGGAGCTCCGCACGACGGACAGCAAGGTTACCGGTGCGGCGCTCGTCGAGGTGGAGAACCTCGCGCACCTCGAAAAGATCATGAAGGCGATGCGACGCGTGAAGGGCATAGGGGCCGTGGCGCGGCGCGAGCGGCTGACGTCGGAAGAAGACTGAAACACCGGTCTCGCAAGCGGACGGTCACGTTGCCCCGAACGCACCCCGAAGAGTAGCTTTCGCGCATGTCCGATATTCTGCGCGCAGCGGCGCACCTGCCCGGGTCCGGAGCGGCGGCTACGCCGTTCGTGCTGCAGTCGCCGTTCGAGCCCGCGGGAGACCAACCGCGCGCGATTGCGGAGCTGAACGCGGGGCTGGCACGCGGCGATCGCTACCAGACGCTGCTTGGTGTCACCGGATCCGGAAAGACAATGACGATTGCCAACGTCATTGCCGATTACAAGCGCCCCGTGCTGGTGCTCTCGCACAACAAGACGCTGGCCGCTCAGCTGTACGGTGAACTCAAGGGATTCTTTCCCACGAACGCGGTCGAATATTTCGTTTCGTATTACGACTACTACCAGCCCGAAGCGTACGTGCCCACGAGTGACACGTACATCGAAAAAGACGCGTCAATCAACGAGGACATCGATCGGCTGCGGCTGCGCGCCACGTCGAGCCTGATGGAGCGTGATGATGTTGTGATCGTCTCGACGGTGAGCGCGATCTACGGTCTTGGTGATCCGGTGTCATACCGCGAGCGCATGATGAGTGTGCAGCGCGGCGAGAAGAAGGGACGTGATGACATTCTGCGCGCACTGGTCAGCATCCAGTACATGCGCAACGATGTCGCGTTCGAGCGCGGCACCTTTCGCGTGCGCGGCGATACGGTGGAGATATTTCCTGCGTACGAAGAGCAAGGCGTGCGCATCGAGCTTTGGGGCGACGAAATCGAGCGCGTCAGCAAGATCGATCCGGTAACCGGCGATACCATCGCCGTGCTCGAACGCGCCGCGATCTATCCCGCCAAGCACTTCATCACCACGCGGCCCACGCTGGAGCGCGCCGTTGTCGCCATTCGTGATGAACTGGGCACGAGGCTCGCGGAACTGCGCATGGCGGGCAAGCTGCTCGAGGCGCAGCGTCTGGAACAGCGCACCAACTTCGACATCGAAATGATGCTCGAAGTGGGCACATGTGCGGGCATCGAGAACTACTCCCGGCACATCAGCGGTCGCGTCGCTGGTGAGCGTCCGGCGTGCTTATTCGACTACTTCCCCGATGACTTTCTCGTCGTGGTCGACGAGTCACATGTCACGTTGCCGCAGGTGCGCGCAATGTACAATGGCGACCGCGCGCGCAAGCTCACGCTCGTCGAGTACGGATTCCGTCTGCCCAGCGCGCTCGACAACCGTCCGTTGGTGTTCGACGAGTTCCTGCAGCTGGTGCCGAGGCTCATCGCGGTGTCGGCCACTCCTGGCGAGGTGGAACTCGGACTGTCGGAAGGCGTGGTCGTGGAGCAGGTGATCCGTCCAACGGGTTTGCTCGATCCCATCATCGAGATCCGGCCGGTGAAGGGGCAGGTCGACGACCTGCTGCACGAAATCCATCTGCGCGAGCGCAAGGGCGAGCGAGTGCTCGTCACCGTGCTCACCAAGCGCATGGCGGAAGACCTGACTGATTACCTGCAGCAGATGGGCGTGCGTGTGCGCTACATGCACAGCGACATCGATACCATCGAGCGCATGGAGATCGTGCGCGGACTGCGACTCGGTGACTTCGACGTGCTCGTGGGCATCAACCTGCTGCGCGAAGGGCTCGACATGCCCGAGGTTTCGCTTGTGGCGGTACTCGATGCCGATCAGGAGGGCTTTCTTCGCAGCGACCGGTCGCTCGTGCAGACGGTGGGACGCGCCGCGCGCAACGTGAACGGACGCGCGATGCTCTACGCCGATCGCGTGACCGGTTCCATGCAACGCGCCATCGACGAAACCGATCGCCGACGCGCCATCCAGGCGGAGCACAACATCGAGCACGGCATCACCCCCCGCGGCGTGATGAAGAGCGTGAGCGAGGTGCACCTGATCACGCGCGTGGCCGATGCGCGCGAGCAGAAGGACGCGAAAGACGCGAAGAACGCAAAGGCGGCCGGCGTGCAGACGGCCTCAGGTACGCGCACGCGCGAAGAGTTGGAGGCGTGGGTGGTGGAGCTGGAGGCGGCTATGCGGGAAGCGGCCGTGGCGCTCGACTTCGAAGCGGCCGCGCGTCTGCGCGACGAGCTCTTCGAGGTGCGTACGCTGCTCGACGGGAAGGGTAGCGGTGCAACGGCGCGCAGTGGTGGTGGTCGCAGTGGTGGGCGCAGCGGACGCGGTCGTGGCGGTCGCGGTGGACGGCGTTAGGTGAGTCACCCAGGCAGCGTCGTCAGGTGAAAGACCCATCAGGAGCGCGTGAGTTCGCAGACACACTCGGCGTGCCTGCGCCGCCGTCCGATGTGCTCACCCTCGAGCAGTCTACAGCGTGGGGCCGCGCGCTCGGCGCATCGTTGCCAGCGGGCACCGTGGTTGCGCTTCACGGTGAACTCGGCGCCGGCAAGACCACGCTCGCGCGCGCCATCTGCGAAGGGCTCGGCGTGCTCGACCTCGGCGCAGTGACCAGTCCGACGTTTGCGTTGCTGCACGAGTACGAAAGCGCGCGGGGACTGGTGGTGCATGCGGACCTGTATCGCTTGCGAACGCCTGAAGAACTCGAGCAACTCGGCTGGGATGAGCTGGTGAAGCGCGCGGCGGCGACGCTTGTGGAGTGGCCGGAGCGGGGGGGGGACTTCCTGCCGGCGCGCACCGTGCACCTGTTGTTGGAACATGTGCCGGGTCAACTTGACCACAGGCGGGTGCGGACGGGGCGTCACGCTCAAGAGGGCGCCTGATCCGGGAGGTGCTCGGAGGGCAACAGCGCGGCGTTCACTGAGCACCCGGCGCGTTACGCACCGCCCACGCCGGTCGTGTACGTCATGTGTCAGTCTCCGCCATGCTCATCCCGCGACTCTCCCACGGCGTCGTGCCGCCGCCGCCGTCGGCGCCTGCGCACCGTACGAATACTGCGGTGCGCCTCTCCGAGGTGCTGTCGGCGCTCACCTTCGCACTCGATCTGACGGAAGGACAACGACCGGGCCATACGCTGCGCACGTGCGTACTCGCGATGAGGCTCGGACGCGCTGTGTCATTGTCGCCCGCGGAGATCGAGGCCCTCTACTACGCCGCGCTGCTCAAGGATGCGGGCTGCAGCAGCAACGCGGCGCGCATGGCGGCACTGTTCGGATCGGATGATCAGGACGTCAAGCGCAACATGCGCTTCGTCGATTGGCAGGACCGGTGGAAGCTGGCCATGCGCACGGCGCAGAATTGCGGCGTGGGGAGATCGCCGCTCGCACGGCTTCGACACTTCATGCTGATCGCGCGCACCAGGGACATGACCCGGGACATCATTCAAGCGCGCTGCGAGCGGGGAGCGGCCATCGCCGCCCAACTCGGCTTCCCGCCCAACGCGGCCGAAGCCATCGCATTCGTGGATGAACAGTGGTGTGGCCTGGGACATCCCACCGGCATCGCAGGCGAGCAGATTCCGCTGCTGTCCCGCATTCTCCTGATCACACAGACCCTCGAAGCGTACGTCAGCGAGGAGGGACTGGACGCTGCGATGCGCATGATACGCGAGCGACGGGAACGGTGGTTCGACCCGCGCCTGGCCGATATCGTGCTGCGCTGGCACCATGACGCAGATCTGTGGTATGCGCTCGCGGACAGCGATCGCTTGCAGTCGACAGTGATCGCGCTCGAGCCAGCGTCGGAACCGGCGATTGCCACCGAGCAACGCCTCGACGCGATTGCCCAGGGATTCGCGGCAGTCATCGATGCGAAGTCACCCTTCACCGGCAAGCATTCCACCAATGTCGCGCGCTACGCCGCTGCGATGGCCACGGCCAACGGCAAGTCGCCGCCGTTCGTGCGACAGGTGCTGCGCGCCGGCCTGCTGCACGATCTGGGCAAGCTGGGCATTTCCAACCTCATCCTCGACAAGCCCGCACGTCTGACCGATGCGGAGCGGTCCACGATCAGGAAGCATCCGCAGTGGACGTGGGAGATCCTGAGACACGTGCCGGCCTTTGCGTCGATCGCAGGGTCAGCAGCGATGCATCACGAGCGACTCGACGGCGCCGGCTACCCGTGGGGGCTTTACGACGACGCACTCGATCATTCCGCGCGGCTCCTTGCGCTCGCCGACGTGTACGAGGCACTCACCGCGAACAGGCCTTACCGGGAGGGCATGAACGCGGAGAAGGCACTTGGCATCATGGCGAGGGAGCGCGGCACGGCCTTCGATCGCGAGTTGTTCGACATGACGGAATCTCTCGCGCTCGACGGCGCATTCGCGGCCATCGCCGATGTGTCGGACGATCCTCTCTTCGTCGTGCCGGGCGTCAGCCTGGAGCCGTTGGCGAAGATCGCGTAGCGTCGCGCGACGGTCGCCCTTGTGCGCGCGGCGCGCGGGGGAGATCGTGCGGCATGTCATCCCCTGCGCCGCATGCGGTCTCGCCCGGAGTGTGTCTCGTCGTCGAGGCGTCGACGGCGGCGGGGTCGATGGCGCTGCTCAGACGGCTGGCACACGACACGGCTCTCGTGCAGCCCGCTCGGCCTGCGATCGATGTGCGCACGGTAGATCTCGCTCACGAGCAGCGATGGCACGTCATGGCGTCAGTCGCGATTCCGATGGGGAGCGGACGTCAGGACTTGCTGACGCCAGCTCTCATGCCATTGCTGATGCAGGCTGGCTGTACGCTGCAGAAGCTGCGCGCGATTGCCTGCGGCGCGGGTCCAGGCAGCTTCACGTCGCTGCGCATTGCGGGGGCCTTCGCCAAAGGGCTCGCGTTCGGCCTCGAGGTACCGCTGTACGCATTGCCTTCGTTGCTCCTGGTGAGCGCCAGTGAAACGGCGCCCTTGTCGATGGGGCGATACCTCGTGATCGCCGATGCATTGCGCAACGAAGTCTACGCGCAACCGTGCGACGTCTCGCACGCAGGCGAGATGACCGCGGTGTCCGACGTCTTCCGCGTTCACGAAGACGCACTGCACGAAACAGCGCACGGCCGCTCCATCGTTCGCGTCTCGCCCACGGACCAGGTGCGGGCACGCGCGACGTCGGCGCGTTTCCTCGGCGACTGGTCACCGTACGGTCCGGTGAATGTTGACGAGTGGGAGCCTGCTTACGGCCGCCTCGCGGAAGCGCAGGTCAAGTGGGAGGCGGCCCATGGACGTGCGCTCGGCGACTGAGCTGAGAAACGCGCGTGTATCCGACATCCCCGCTCTCGTTCGCATCGAAGCGGCTGCCTTCTCCGACCCGTGGCCGGCGTCAGGGTTTCGGGCGTTGCTCGACGCGCGCACCACGCGCATGACTGTCGCCGAGCGCGAGGGCGAGGTGCTCGGCTACAGTGTGGTGATCGTGGTGCAGGATGAGGCGGAGCTCGCGAACATTGCGGTCACGGAGCGCGCACGTGGCGAGGGCATTGGGCGCCAGCTGCTCACCGCAGCGCTCGAGGCGGCTCGGGCCGAGCGCGTCGAGTCGATGTACCTGGAAGTGCGGGAGTCAAACAGCGCCGCGCGGTCGCTCTACGAATCGCTCGGTTTCTCGCCCGCGGGGCGCAGGCGCGGCTACTATCAGGAGCCGGAGGAGGACGCGCTCGTGCTGGTGTGGCGCATCGGCGGCGGAGGCTGAAGGCTCAGGATGATGTGACGCGAGAATTGGTGATAGCTTGAGACAGGCATCGTGGTAGCATAGGTGCGCCAACCGCAGTTCACTCGTTCGCCAGGAGGCACCGTGAGTCGCAGTCTGAACAAGGCCACCCTGATCGGCAATGTCGGGTCCGATCCGGAAGTTCGCAGCACGTCCAACGGTGGACGCGTGGCGACCTTTTCGCTCGCTACCAGCAACATCTGGAACGACGCGTCGGGGACCAAGCAGGAGAAGACAGAGTGGCACCGTTGCGTTGCGTGGAATCAGGGCAAGGCGACGCTCGCCGATGTCGTGGAGCGCTACGTGAAGAAGGGCGAGAAAGTATTCGTCGAGGGCGAGATCCAGTACCGCCAGTGGCAGGACAAGGACGGGCAAACGCGCTACACCACCGAGATCAAGGTGCGCGAGCTGATCCTGCTGGGCGGACGCAGCGGTGCAAGCGACGACGATGCGCCGCGTCGCAGCAGCGCACCGGCCGCACGAGCCGGAAGCAAGGCCGGCGCCGGCGCCGCCAGCGACGATTTCGCCGATTTCCCGGGCGCGTTGCAGGACGAAGACGACGATCTGCCGTTCTGAGATCGCGTATAGCGGCGACGTTGTGGCGGGGACGGTCGTTGCTGTGACGCTGGCTGCCACTTCGGTGACGCACTCGGCGTGACGGCCGCCCCCGCATCAGCGTCCCTCTCGATGAGGGCGTGTAACCGGTAGCCGGCATCGGCCTACCGACCCGCTCTCGCGTTCCCACCGCTCAGAGAGGTTTGTGTCATGTTGCCTGCCCGTCCCCATCGCTCAGCGATTCGTGCCCGAGTCGCGGCTACGCGGTCGGATTCTGCCGCGGAAGCCCAGCGGCTTCTGCTGCCGCTGATCCTGGCGTTTGTGCTGGCGCTGCTCATGGCGTGGCCGGCGCAGGTGAGCGCACAGGGTGGGGCCGCCACCACTGCGTCCACGTCCGGCACGCACACGGTGCGGCCCGGCGAGACGCTCTGGAGTCTTGCGGCGCGCTACTACGGCGATGGTCACAAGTGGCGCGACCTGGCGAGCTCGAACG
>JBGTFN010000462.1:0-5887 GCA_041747275.1 Gemmatimonadaceae bacterium
CAGGGCATCGAGTTCTTCGTTGCGCTGCGCCGGCTGGGCAAGGAGGCGTACATGATCAACTACAACGGCGACGAGCACAACCCGACCAAGCGCGCCAACCAGCTCGATATCGACAAGAAGCAGCTGGAGTTTTTCGGACACCACCTGCGCGGTGAGCCGGCACCGGAGTGGATGAAGCGCGGTATTCCGTTCACGGAGAAGGGGCGGGATCAGGTGAAGATCGCGCCAGCGCGGATCGGAGAAGTGGCGCCCGGAACGATTCAGCCGCAGCGCAACTGATCGAAGGGCGCCGACGTTCACCGTAACGTTGGCGCCCGGCAGTACCCGGGGCGGTTCCGTGTCTCTAGTTTTGTCGCATGGCTACCCGTATAATTCCCGCCGCTGCGCCCGAGGCGCCGGCCGCCCCGTGGACCGTCGCTGACGCCCGCGCTCTCTACAACATTGAGGGCTGGGGTGCAGGCTACTTCGACATCAACGACCGCGGCAACGTCATCGTGCGTCCCAATCCCGATCAGCCGAACGGGGCGGTGGACCTGCGCGACCTGGCGCGCGATCTGGAGGAGCAGGGCATTCAGTTGCCCGTGCTGCTGCGTTTCTCCGACATCCTTCGCTCGCGCGTCGAGACGCTGAGCGAGCGTTTCGCTGCCGCCATGCGCGAGTTCGACTACGCGGGCAAATACACCACGGTGTATCCGATCAAGGTGAACCAGCAGCGCCACGTGGTTGAAGAGATCGTGCGCTACGGCACGCCGCATGGCGTCGGGCTCGAGTGTGGCTCCAAGCCTGAGCTGCAGGCGGTGCTTGGCCTCGTCGAAGGCACGGAACAGCTCATCGTATGCAACGGCTACAAGGATCACGAGTTCATGCGTCTGGCCCTCATGGGTCAGAAGCTCGGACATCGTGTCTTCATCGTGCTGGAGCAGTTGAGCGAGCTCGATGTGCTGCTCGAGGTCGCCGACGAGCTTGGCGTCACGCCGATGGCGGGTGTGCGCATCAAGCTGGCGTCCGAAGGCGCGGGACGCTGGGCGCAGAGCGGCGGGGAGAAGAGCAAGTTCGGCCTCTCGTCGGCCGAACTGGTCAAGCTTATTGACCGCCTCGAGGACATGGGCCGTCTCAACATCGTCAAGCTCATCCACTTCCACCTCGGCAGCCAGATTACCGACATCCGCTTCATCAAGTCGGGACTGGCCGAAGTCGCGCGCTTCTATGCCGAGTTGCGCGAGATGGGTGTGGACATCACGTATGTGGACGTAGGGGGTGGACTTGGCGTGGACTACGACGGCACCACGTCCACCAACAATGCCAGCGTCAACTACACGCTGCAGGAGTACGCCAACGACGTCGTGTACACGCTGGCGGAGGCGTGCCGAGAGCATGAGCTGCCCATGCCGCACCTGATCAGCGAATCGGGACGCGCGCTCACCGCGCATCACGCGATGTTGCTCGTGAAGGTGATCGACGTGGAGTCGCAGGCCGCGCGCGCGCTGCCTACGCTCACTGACGACGATCACTCGTTGCTGCACGAGATGCATGAGGACCTGCGCACGATCACCGAGCGCAATCCGCGGCCGCGCAAGGTGCTCGAGGTTTTTCACGACGCCACGTTCGACAAGGATCGCGCACGCAACTACTTCAACAGCGGCGTGCTGACGCTCCGCCAGCTCGCAACGGCCGAGTTGTTGTGGCTGGCCACCATGAACGCGATTTATCCCATCGCGAAGGCCGATCCGGAAACGTATGCCGATATTGTGCGCGAGCTGCAGTCGTCGCTGTGCGACCGCTACTTCCTGAACTTTTCGCTCTTTCAATCGCTGCCCGACTCATGGGCCATCGATCAGCTGTTCCCGATCATGCCCATTCACCGGCTCGATGAACAGCCGTTGCGACATGGCACGCTGCAGGATGTCACCTGCGACTCCGATGGCAAGATCGACAAGTTCGTGGGCGACAAGGCTGGTCGCCCGTCGCTCGAACTGCACGAGTTCCGCGACGGCGATGACTACATCCTCGGCATTTTCCTCACCGGCGCGTACCAGGAGATCCTGGGCGACCTGCACAACCTGTTTGGTGATACCAACGCGGTGCATGTGCTGATCACGCCGGATGGTCGCTATGAGATCAACGATCTGGTTGAAGGCGACACGGTCACCGAAGTGCTCAATTACGTGCAGTTCGGGGCGTCGCAACTTCTGGCGACGTTCCGTCGTAAGGTGAATGCCGCGAAAGGATTGACCCGTGAGGAAGCGAATGCTTTCATTGCGGACTACGTCGCCGGGCTCGAGGGGTACACGTATCTCGAGGGTGAAGCAGCGCGCTGAGTCCGGGCGTTGCTCCGGCAGCCGCGTGCTTCCTCCTCCCCGGAGCTTACTGTGACCTCAGCTGCATCTCCCGAACAAGCCGGCCTGCTCGACGACCTGCTTGAAATCTTCGTTGCGCCGTCCAAGGTGTTTGAACGCCGTCGCGACGGTCGGTACGGCCTGTTGTTGACAGTGCTCGTGGTGCTGGCATTGGCCATCGCGCTGGCCACGATGAAGTTGAGTGCACCGTACTACGACGCGCAGTTCAACCTTACCATGCTGCAGGCGGCCGAACGCGGCCAGCCGATGCCGCCGGAAGCGACGGGTGCGGGTCCCCGCGCCGTGTTCACCTGGTTCATCGTCGCCAGTCAGTCGCTATTGATCCCGATCTTCGTCTGGCTTTCCGCGCTGTTCGTCATGCTGGGCGGCAAGGTGGCGGGTGCGTCGCTGAGCTATCGCCAGAGCGCGCTCATCTTCACGCTCGCCGGATTTCCTCGCCTGCTCTCACCGATCGCTACCGCGATTCAGGGCGCAACCGTCGATCCAACCACCATTCGCGCCATCACCGATGCGCAGATCGGGCCGGCGCGTTTCGTCGATCCGCTAACGACGGCGCCGGCGATCTCCGGTGCGCTGGCCAACTTCGACTTGTTCAACCTCTGGGCGTTCGCGCTCGTCGCCATTGGAATCAGTGTGATCGGACGCGTGTCGCGGGCGAACGGCGCGATCGGCGCCGCGGTTGTGCTGGCGTGTGTGCTGGCACTGTCGCTCATTCCGGCCGCGTTCACCTGATCGCGTCGGCGACGTCCGCATGATCGCCTTTGCGCTGTGATCAGCCAGGCGCTGTCATCGCCTTTGCACAGCGATCGCGATTCATTGATTGACCGCACGTCGAAAAGCGGGTCCGCCGGCACATTGCCAGCGGACCCGCTTTCACACGCTTTCACTTGAGCGATCGAGCGCTTGAGTTCAGCTCATGCTTGCCGTGTAGTGCTTCGTAACCTCGTCCCAGGCTACCACATTCCACCACGCACCCACATAGTCGGCGCGACGATTCTGGTAGTTGAGGTAGTAGGCGTGCTCCCACACATCGAGGCCCAGGATTGCCGTCTTGCCTTCCATGAGCGGATTGTCCTGATTGGGCGTGCTCACGATGGACAGCGAACCCATGTCGGACACCAGCCACGCCCATCCGGAACCGAACCGTCCCATCGCAGCCGTCTGAAACTTGTCGCGGAACGACGCGAAATCACCGAACGCCTTGGTCACGGCGGCGCTCAGGTCACCTGCGGGTTCGCCGCCGCCGTTCGGCGACATCAGCGTCCAGAACAACGCGTGATTCCAGTGTCCGCCACCATTGTTGCGCACGGCCGTCCGAATCGACTCGGGTACCGCATCAAGATCACGCAACAGGTCGTCGATCGACTTCTTGGCGAGGTCCGGCTCCTTCTCGAGCGCAGCGTTGAGGTTGGTGACGTACGCCTGATGGTGCTTGCCATGATGAATCTCCATGGTCTTCGCGTCGATGTGCGGCTCGAGCGCGTTGAAGGCATAGGGAAGGGCGGGCAGCGTATGGGCCATGAGCAATCTCTCCGAATGAAATGAACGAACGTAAGTTACCGTGATCAGGCCGTTGACGAACCCGGTCGCGTGCGCTCACGCCACCATGCGATGATGCCCGGCAGGATCGACAGAAAGATCACCACGAGAATGACCTTTTCGATGTGCTCATCGATGCCTGGCACCCAACGTCCAAGAAAATAACCCGTGAACAGCATGCTCCACACCCACAGCACGCCACCGATCACGTTGTACGCAAGAAATGATCGATACTGCATTTGTCCCACGCCGGCAACGACAGGCGCGAAAGTGCGAATGATGGGCACGAATCGCGCAATGATGATTGTCTTGCCGCCGTGCTTCTCGTAGAAGGCCTGCGCCCTGAGCAAATGCGCCCTCCGAAACAGCAGTGACTCTTCGCGCGTGAAAATGCGCGGACCCGACAACTTCCCGATGTGATACCCCACGGTGTCGCCGATGATCGCCGCCGCAGTGAGCAGCAGGCCGAGAATGTATACGTTGAGTCCGAACTCCGGTTGCGAGCACAGCAGTCCCGCTGTCACCAGAAGCGAATCGCCCGGAAGAAAGAAACCGATGAGCAGCCCGGTCTCAGTGAAGATGATAAGGGTCAGACCGACATAGCCGGCCCACTGCACGAGCGCCGGCAGATCTCGCAACCGGTCGAAAAAATCAGAGAGAAATTCCACGGACTCGGGGTATGGGACGCCGTTGATGGAACGCCGTAGCGCGATGGCCGGAATCCACTGACCCGTGGAATTCGAGCCCTACACGAACCCGGCGCAATCCCGAAAGGTCACCAACGATGGGGGAGCGGTCAATCGGCACGGCAATATCAGCGTCCCCGCCTCTGCCTGAACTTCGCACAACGCGGTGCCGCCTTGGCTCCCGCTGCGGCGCGCCCGTAGTTTGCGGCCATGCCGAGTCCTCCCCCGTCCGTGATCGTTGTGCATGTACTCGCCCATACGCACTGGGACCGGGAGTGGTACCACAGCGCATCACGGTTCAGGCAGCGGCTGACAGCACTCGTAGACAGCTTGCTGTCAGGAAACGCAGACGATGCGCATCCGTTCCTGCTTGACGGACAAGCGGTAGTGCTTGAAGACGTGCTCGCTGTACGACCCGACCTCCGCCCGTCTCTCATCGCAGCACTTCAGCGCGGGGCGATCGAGGCTGGACCGTGGTATGTACTGGCCGACGAGCTCATTCCGAGCGGTGAGGCGCTCGTGCGCAACCTGCTGGCGGGACGACAGGTGCTGCAGTCGCTCGGCGCGTCCGCACCGCCGGTGTGTTATTCGCCCGATGCATTCGGTCATGCAGCCGCACTACCATCCATCGCGTCCGGCTTCGGCTTCCGCGTGGCGGTGCTCTGGCGCGGATACGGTGGCGCCCGCTGGCCGGCTGGCGACACCGTGCGGTGGACGGGGCCCGACGGCGCGAGCCTGCTCGTGTGGCATCTTCCCCCCGATGGCTACGAGTTCGGACGCGCACTGCCTACCGCGGCGCCTGCTGCCGAGATGAGGTGGCAGGAGGTTTCCACGATGGTGGCCGCGCGGTCGCAAACTGGCGTCGTGCTGCTCACGAACGGCGCCGATCATCACGCGCTGCAGCCGGACCTGGATGATGCGGTGCTGGCGCTTCGCCGTGTTGCTGCGCGCGACGGTCACGAGGTACGTCGCAGTTCACTGACGCGTTGGGCAAGCGATTTCTCCGAGGCATGCACGCGCGCGGATGTGCCGGAAGTGCAGGGCGAGCTCCGCGACTCGTACGGCTATGCCTGGACACTTCAGGGCACGCTGGCCACGCGCGCGTGGCAGAAGCGCGCGGTAGCGCAAGCTGACGCGCTGCTTCGTCACGATGTCGAACCGTGGATCGCCATGGCGCAGCTCGCCGGATCGCCCTCGGCGAACGCGCTGTGTACGTCGCTCCACCACACCTGGCGCACGTTTCTGCGCACGTTGCCGCATGACACGCTGTGTGGCTGCTCGATCGACGCCGTCGCGCGCGCACTC
>JBGTFN010000463.1:0-3481 GCA_041747275.1 Gemmatimonadaceae bacterium
GTTCGCGCCTTGCACTCCCAGCTCGAGCGCCACCGACGTCATCTGCACCCCGGGAATGCCGCACGGCACGGTGTGCTCGAACGTTCGCAAGTTGTTGTTCACGTTGAGGGCGAAACCGTGCCACGTCACCCAGTCACGTGCATGCACGCCAATACTCGCCAGCTTGCGATCCTCCACCCAGACGCCCGTCAGTCCGGTTCTGCGCGATGCGTCAACCCCTAGCGCGCCAACGCCATCGATCACGCCCTGCTCGACCTGTCGCAGGAACCAGTGCAGATCCTGCCGATGGCGCTTCAGGTCGATGATCACGTAGCCCACCAATTGGCCAGGCTCATGCACCGTGATGTCGCCGCCACGCTCCGCCTCATGCAGTTCCACCTGCGCGTGCGCGAGCTGCTCGGGCGTCGAAAGCAAATGCGCCGGTTTGAACCCGCGGCCGAGTGTCACCACCGGCGGATGTTGTACGAGCAACAGCAGATCCTGGGACAGCTCACCCGTGATGCGCAGCGCGGCCGCACGTCGCTGAATCGCGAGTGCGGCCGCGTATGGGGTAAGGCCAAGATCGAGTGTGTAGAGCTGTGCCACGTGAAAACCGCTCTGCTGCCTACGCGTGCAGAATCTTGCCCTGACTGTCGAGCACAGCCTCGGCGATCGCTTCACTCAACGTGGGATGCGCGTGCACGGCCAGGTCGATCTCTTCAACCGTGAACTCGTTGGCGCGCGCCACCACGATCTCATGAATGATCTCCGTCGCGTTCGCGCCCACGATGTGCGCACCCAGGATCTCACCATACTGCTTGCCGCGAAGAATCTTCACGAAGCCATCCGTCTCACCCGATGTGCGCGCTCGACCGTTGGCTGAAAACGCGAACCTGCCCACCGTGTACTCGAGCTTCTGATCCTTGCACGCCTGTTCGGTGAGGCCGATCGACGCGACTTCCGGCGAGCAGTACGTGCAGCTCGGAATGTTGCCGTAATCCACGAGGTGTGTGTGTTCACCGCCGAGCAGGTCGGCGAGCACGTGCCCTTCGCGAGATCCCTTGTGCGCCAGCATCTGGTTGCCGGCCACGTCGCCGATCGCATAGTAACCCGATACACTCGTCTCGAACTTCTCATTGATCTTCACAAACCCACGATCGGTGAGCTTGATGCCGAGCGTCTCGAGACCGATGTTCTCGACGTTGGGCGCGCGACCGGCGGCCACCAGCACATGCTCCACTTCGAGCGTCTCGGTCTTGCCATTTTCCTCGACGCTCAGGCTCACGCTGTTCTTGCCCACCTTGACGTCCTTGAGCTTCGCGGCAACGCGCACATCGATCTTGCGCTTCTTGAAGACGCGGTGAAGCTCTTTCGATGCGTCTTCGTCTTCGATCGGCAGGATGCGCGGCAACACCTCGATGAGGCTGACCTCGGTGCCGAACGCATTGAACACGTCGGCAAACTCGCAGCCCACCGCGCCCGCGCCCACGATGGCCATCGACTTGGGCGTCTTCTCCAACACAAGCACATCGTCGCTCGAGAGCACGCGCTTGCCGTCGAGGGCGAGGCCCGCCTGCGGAAGTCCCTTCACGCGCGAGCCAGTGGAAATCACCATGGCCTTCTTCGCTTCGTGCGTCTCGCTTTTGCCGTCTTCCGACTTCACCTCGACTCGCTTGCCCGCCTTGAGCGTGCCGGTGCCGCGAATCCAGGTGATCTTGTGCTTCTTGAACAGAAACTCCACGCCCTTGGAGTTCTGCAGGCTCACCGCACGCGAACGTTTCATCGCCGGCGAATAGTCGAACGAAAGCTCACCGGTGGTGATGCCGTGCTCGCCGGCCTTTCGCACCTTGTTCGCGAGATGCGCGCTCTCGAGCAGCGCCTTGGCGGGAATACAGCCCCAGATGACGCACGTGCCGCCGAGCGCTTCCCGCTCGATGACAGCGACGGACATGCCGAGCTGCGCGCAGCGAATGGCACAGACATAGCCGGCGGGTCCACCGCCAAGCATGATGACATCGTAAGCAGCCATACGAGAAGATCGGGTCAGAGGGAGTGAGGTCTCTCCCAAGTTACCGACTGCGCCCGAGCCCTCCAAGCACAAACTGCGGCCCACCGCCCATCAGGCAGATAGCCTGACAGGCAATGGGCCCATCGTGCTCAGGGCACGTTGAGGTCGCGCGTCACCGACCGGATGCCGTTGGAGAACGTCACGCGCACCGCGCCTGTCCGCGGCAAGAACGCATCGCCGGACTGTCGCAGGTACGACAGCGTCTGGCCCGTCTGCAGATCCGTCACCAATACGAGCGGCCACGTCTGGTCGTCCCAGTTCATGCGCGCCGCATTGCCACTGCGCGAGAGGCGCGGCAGCGGGTCGGTAACCATGGCCGCGCCGCCGTCGGCGGTAACCTGCGCTACCGGAGTCGCGCCACCGGACACGCTGGCCGCTGAAGTGCGCGCCGTCTGCCGCACCACTCCGCTCGCCCCACCCACGATCGCGACAGAGTGCAGGCGACCGTCGGTGATCGAGGAGAGCGGCACCGCGAAGGCGAAGGCGCCGGCATTGGCTTCATGATCCACCTGCTCCGGATCGAAGCTGAAGCCCGTCAATACGCGGCCCGTCTCATCACGCAGTTCGAGACGATACGCGCCGGCGCGCGGCGCCACGACGGGGTTGGTCACAAGGCGAAGCGCGGGCTCGAGCGTCACAACGCCGTTCCGCACGCTGCCCCATACCATTAGCGTCGGCTGCGGGCCAGTCGAGAATCCGGCCATCATTGGCGCGGGACCACGATAGTTCATCACCGCGGACCACGTATAGTCGCTGATCCACTGCGTACCGCAGTAGCCCATGACGTCGGTGACGGAGGAGCTCACGATCGAATTCGTCTGCGAGTTCCAGCCGAGGTTTCCGATCGCTCCGCCCGCGTACGGATAGTTGCTGTCGGTATTGCCGGAACCACACGCCGCCACATGGGATCGGCCAAAGTTATGACCGAGCTCGTGCGCCGTGACGCGATTCGATGTGGACGGCTGGTCCCACCCCATGCCCGCACGACCTCCCACATAGGCGTATCCGGCGATGCCGCTGCCATACGACGTTTTCACCACGCCGTAGTAGTGCGCATTGCCGCCCTCGGCCACGCGCAGCGAGTTGATTTCACTCAACAGGTCGAACCAGGCGCCGTTGCCGTTGCTCGACTCGAGCGGTTTCGTGTTCGTCGTGTACGTGCTGCGAACCGAGGCATTGATGCTCGCCAGCGGGAAGATGGCGCGTGTCATCGAGAGGAAGCCATCTTCCAGATTCGAGTTCGACACCGCACCCGTCAGGCCATTCGATGCCTGATGCACGGGCAGAAACACCACGTTGAACGGCGCCACGGTGCGCACATCGAGCGCCTTGGTGCCGGACGACGGAAAGACGTTGTCGTTCTCGTTGGACTCGCTCACGGCGTTCGTCGGATCCACATCGACCTGAATGCGCAGCCCGACGCGCAGGTCGCTC
>JBGTFN010000464.1:0-4551 GCA_041747275.1 Gemmatimonadaceae bacterium
CGCGCGTCTCCTGCCACGGCGTCACAAGGCGTTCGGCCAACACGTCAGCCGCCGCGCGACCAATCGTGCGCGACGCGTCGTCGAAGCCGGCGTGCAGTCGCACATGGCGCGTGGAGTTGACCACTCGCTCGAACACACGGTCGAGCGCTGTTGACGTGAAGCCCTGACTTTTCGCCGTCGACCATGCAACGCGAACCTGTCCGAGAATGTCGCTGTCGCCCTGCAACTGCGATTCAAGTCCCGTGGCTACGCGCAAGAGATGACGAAGGGCGTCGAGTCCTTCGTAGCGCATCACGGTAGTCTCGTCCAGCGTCTGACCGTGCGCAGCGGCGCGGCCGCGCATCCAATGCACGAACACGTCGTCCGGTGACGACGACTCACCCAACCACACGCACTCCACGCGATTGCATGTGACGAGCAATACCGCTGGCGTGCCGTCGCCCGAGATCGCCAACTGCAGGCGCTCGGTTTCGACGGCATCGGGAATGAGGTGCATCAACTGCACCGCTCCCGAGGAGCGGTGTGACACACTGGCAATGCGAAGCGCGGTCAGCAATCTGCAGACCGGCTCAGGCCACCGCGCGCACGACGGCTGGTGCTACCACCGCGGTCGGCATGGTGCGGCACGACGGATTGCGGCATCCGGGACACTTCTCCCGGTAGCGCGTATGGTGCGCCTGTCCGCTCTGCATGTGCGTCAGCACGAGATCCGCCAGCGCATCGAGAAACATCGGCGAATCGTTGAGCGAGGGCGCGCGCTTGAAGCCGTGCAGGCCGAGCTCGTGCGCGAGTTCGCCGTACTCGATGTCAACTTCCGACAGCGTCTCGATGTGATCGCTCGTGAACGCGACCGGCACCACCAGGACATTCTTGCGCTTGTCCGCCGCGAGTCGACGGATCATCGTCTCCGTGGACGGGCCAAGCCAACGTACCGGCCCTACTTCCGACTGATAGGTGAGCATGTGCGGGTTACGCGCGCCCAGCACTTCCATCACGCGCTCGACCGTCGCACCCACTTCCTGCGGATAGGCATCGCCGCGATCGATGACGCTGAGCGGAAGCGAGTGTGCGCTGAACATGAGCAGCACATCGTCGCGCTCGCTCGGCGCATATTGCTTGAGTCCTTCACGCACCTGCTGCGCCACCGAGCGCACGAAGCCCGGATGCGTGGGCCAGCGGTCGATCAGGCTCCACTGGAACGCGTCGCGCAGCTTGTTGCGGTCGAGCGCACGCCACAACTCGTTCAGGCTCGATCCCGTCGTGGTACACGAATACTGCGGATACATCGACAGCGCGATCGCGCGCGTGATACCGTCAGCCTTCATTGCCAGCACGGCATCGTCGGAGAACGGCGCGACGTAGCGGAAGGATACGTAGAAGCGGTGCGGCGCCGTTTCCGGCGAGAGCACGTCGAGTCGCTCGATGAGCGCCTGCCCCTGCGTGTTCGACCAATGCAAGATCGGCGAGCCACCGCCAATTGCGTCATACAGTGCCCGAACTTTCGGCGCGCGGCGCTTGGCAATGAAGCGACCCAGCACGTCCTGCCAGGGTAAGCGCAGCAGTTCACGATCGGCGAACAGATTGAGCAGAAATGGCTCGACGTCGTCGAGCGTCTTCGGTCCGCCCATGTTGAGCAGCACGATGCCCGTGCCGCCGGCGTGGCGCGCCGTGCGATGCGAGGGCGGAACGGATGTCGAAGCCGTATGCGAAGCAGTGGTCGAGAGCAAAGTTCTGGATGTATCGAGGGACACACGGCACCGGCAGCGGCCGTTGCCAGCACTCCGTAAGCTCTCCCTCGGCACAGTCCACCTGTATTGGCAGCGCTACGGTACTGCCTACGTACTTATGCGGTACACACCGTCCACCGGGACCTCTAGACGAGCGGCTTTTGCAGGCTCCGTATTAATCCCGAGTGACCTTGACGGGATTAATCTGGCAGCGGTAGCATGAGTAGGACTTGTTGATACCCATTCTCAAACACTAACCTCCGTGTTGATCCTCGCTGCCTTTGAAGTGCGTTCGCGCCTTGCCCGCTGCCAGATCGTCGTCCCGACGTTCCTCGCGCTGGCTCTGCTTTCGCCGTCGCTGCCCGGTCTCCACGCGCAGGGGGCAATGGTTGGTTCCATCAGCGGTGACATTCGTCTTGACGACGGCACCGCAGCCAGCGGCGCGATCGTGTGGCTCGTCGGTGCGCGGCAGCATGCAATGGCCGACGAAGCTGGTCGATTCACCCTCCCGCAGGTTTCCGCCGGGGTGCAGCAGATCGAAGCTCGGTCACCGCTCGGCTCCGTGACGCGCGCCATGGCCACCGTATCGGCCGGCCGCGAGACGAAGATCAGCATCACGCTTGGACGACTCACGCAGCAGCTCACCGGAGTCACGGTGCTCGCGGCTGCGTCGGACGCACTCGCGAGGGTGCCCGGCAGTTTCGGCGTCGTCACCAGTGAACAGCTACGAGGCATGCAGCCGTTCAGCGCCAATGAGGCACTGCGTACGATTCCCGGCGTGCACCTGCAGGAGGAGGAAGGCATGGGGTTGCGGGCGAACATCGGCATCCGCGGTCTCGATCCGGATCGAAGCCGCAGTGTGCTCGTTCTCGAGGATGGCGTGCCGGTCTCTCTCGCGCCCTACGGCGAGCCCGAACTGTACTATTCGCCTCCGATCGATCGCATGGCGCGCATCGAAGTGATCAAGGGCAGCGGTTCGATCATGTTTGGTCCGCAAACGATTGGCGGTGTCGTCAACTATGTCACTGCGGACCTTCCCCTCAGGTCGTTCGCGCGTGCCACAGCGCAAGGTGGTTCGGGCGGCACACGTCTGCTCAAGACCGAAGTTGGCACACGCGTTGGCAATGTGCGTGCACAGATCAACGCCTTTGACCGTCGAGCGGGAGATCTGAACGGGCTCTACGCAACGGTCCGGGACGTCACGGCAAAACTGGGCTGGGGTACCTCCGTCGGCGACTTCGGCGTCAAGGTGAGCGCATACGACGAGAGCTCAAACGCCACGTACGTCGGGCTCACGGATTCCATGTTCCGCGCGTCGCCGTTCGTGCATCCGCAGCCTGATGATCAACTCGACGTCGCACGATACGCGGTGACCGCATCCCATCAGCGGGCGGTCGGCGGGCATGGCGCGCTGCGCACGAGCGCGTACGCGTATCACACCAGTCGAAACTGGAATCGACGGGACTACACGTACGGTTCGACAGGGCAGACGCACGTTTTTGCCAACACCACAGGCAGCCGGGATCGTGCGTTCACGGTCGCCGGCATCGAACCGCGTTTGCGCACATCGTGGGCGATGGGTTCGCGTCGACACGATCTCGACGCAGGCGTACGCGCACATCTGGAGCTCACGCGCGATCAGCACGTGAACGGCCGCATCGACAGCGAGGACCGCACCATTCGCGACGATGAGCGGCGCACGGGTCGCGCCATGTCCGCATTCGTGCAGAACCGCTTTGCCATCACCGATGCCCTGTCGATCACGCCTGGAGTGCGGGCCGAGTCGTTCAGCTTTGAGCGCGACGTTCGCCGCACCCGCATTCGCCGGCGCGATGGCGGCAGGACGGTACGCGCAATCGAAGACGTGTCGCTCGGCGGCACGGACAATGTGCGCGAGCTCATTCCGGGTATCGGCGTGGCATATACGCCATCTGAGGTGCTCAGCATATTCGGCGGCGCACACCGCGGTTTTGCGCCACCGCGCAGCAAAGACGCCTTGATCTTCACCGATCCGACCATCGACACCAACGCGCAGGTGCCTGAACTCGTGTCGTTGCAGCTTGACGCCGAGCGCAGCGTCAACACCGAGATCGGTGCGCGTCTCTCCCCTCGGCCGTGGCTCTCGCTGGAAGCAACGGCGTTCCGGCTGGACTTCACGAACCAGATCATTGAACCATCGCTGTCCGCCGGTTCGACGAGTGACGCCCAGTTTGCGAATCAGGGCGCCACGTTACACGCTGGCGCCGAGATGGCGGGTACGATTGACGTGGGCTTGCTGCTTGCCAAGCCATGGTCTCTGTCGCTTACGGGCAGCGTCACGCGCAGCGATGCCACGTTTTCACGGGACCGCTTCATCCGCGCACCCGGTGGTGACACCGTCAACGTGCGCGGCAACGTGCTTCCGTATGCGCCTGCGCTGCGTGGGCATGCGGCAATCACGTACACACTGCCGAACACGCTCGTTCTGCGCGTGGACGGCATTTATGTTGACGCGCAGTTCACCGACAACTTTGAAACGCGTGCGGGTTCCGCGAACGGCCGCGTCGGACTCGTGCCCGCCTATGCGATCTTCGACGCGAGCGTGCGCTGGACACTGCCAAACACGAACGGGCTCAGCCTGACCGGCAGTGCCAAGAACATCGGGGATCGCACCTACATTGCTTCGCGTCGTCCCGAAGGTATCAAGGTCGGCCTGCCACGCCTGCTCACCTTCGGCGTGGCGTGGGGCAACTGAGAACAATGCACCATACTGACTCTTCGCCTATTCCTCGCCTGGAGCCGGCAGCCTCGGCACATCGTTCGACGACGGCGCGCGCAACAGGCC
>JBGTFN010000465.1:0-6098 GCA_041747275.1 Gemmatimonadaceae bacterium
GCATCTCACCGACGACGTGCCCGACGTGGCGGCGGCGTTGCAGGGAGCGCGTGACATTCTCGCCGAGCAGGTGGCGGAAGATGCGACGGTGCGTGGCTGGGTGCGCGAAATGACCCGCGCCCAGGGACGGGTGACGAGCGCTGTGATGAAGGGCAAGGAACATGACGCATCGCGCTTCAAGGATTACTTCGCGTTCGACGAGTCGCTGGGCACGATTCCGAGTCATCGCATGCTGGCCATCCGCCGCGGCGAGGCCGAAGGCGAACTGCAGTGGTATATCGCCGCACCCTCGGAGCAGATCATCGGGCGGCTGACGCGCGAAACGACCGAAGGCCGCCGCGCGCACGGACAGCTCTCGCTCGTCGCGTCGGACGCGTACAAGCGCATTCTCGCCACGGCCATCGAAGTCGAGCTCCGCGTTGAACTCAAGACGCGCGCCGACGACGAGGCGATCACGATCTTCGGACGCAATCTCGAGCAGTTGCTGCTGTCGGCGCCGGCCGGAGAAAAGCGCGTGATCGGATTCGATCCGGGTTTTCGTACCGGTGTGAAGGTGGCGGTGGTGACGGCGACGGGCTCGCTTGTACACACCGACACGCTGTATCTGCATCAGGAAGATCGTTTCGCCGGTGCGGTGCGCACGCTCGTGCAACGCTTCACGCCGGAACTAATTGCCGTGGGCAACGGCACCGGAAGTCGCGAGACGGAAACGTTGCTCAAGGCCGCGCTGCGCGAACTCGACCCGCCTGTGCCACAGGTAGTGGTGGTGAGCGAAGCGGGAGCGAGCGTCTACTCGGCGAGTGACATGGCGCGCTCTGAGTTCCCGGAGCTCGATGTGTCGCTTCGCGGGGCGGTGTCGATAGCGCGTCGTTTGCAAGACCCGCTTGCAGAGCTGGTGAAGATCGACCCCAAGAGCATCGGCGTTGGACAGTACCAGCACGACGTGAATCAGCCGCGGCTCAAGTCGCGCCTTGACGACACGGTGATGACCTGCGTGAATCGCGTGGGCGTTGAAGTGAACACGGCGTCGGCGGCGCTGCTGTCGTACGTGGCAGGCATTGGTCCGTCACTTGCGCAGGCCATCGTATCGCTGCGTGATTCGCGCGGCGGGCTGCGTTCACGCGCCGAGCTCAAGGAAGTGCCTCGACTCGGCGCGAAGGCGTACGAGCAGGCGGCCGGTTTCCTGCGGGTTCGTGGCGGTGCGCATCCGCTTGACGCGAGCGGTGTACACCCCGAGCGCTACGCCCTCGTTGAACGCATGGCGAAGGATCTGGGCGTCGGCGTACAGGAACTGCTCGGCGACGAGTCGCTCGTCGCGAAGCTGCAGCTGTCGCAGTACGTGTCGAACGATGTCGGCATGCCCACGCTTGTGGATATCGCCGACGAGTTGCGCAAGCCGGGTCGCGATCCGCGCGAAGCCTTCGAACCGCCGGCGTTCCGCGACGATGTACAGAAGCCGGCTGACCTGGTGCCGGGCATGGTGCTCGAAGGCGTCGTCACGAACATCGTGGCGTTCGGAGCGTTCGTGGACATCGGCGTGCACCAGGATGGGCTTGTGCATGTAAGCCAGTTGTCGGATCGCTACATCAAGGATCCGAATGACGCCGTGCGCGTGGGGCAGAAGGTGACGGTCACCGTGCAGGGCGTGGATCTTGCGCGCGGCCGCATTGCGCTCAGCATGCGCACGGATGGTGGCGGGCTACGTAGTGGGGGCGGTGATGGTGTGTCGGGGAGGGCGCAGAGTGAAGATCGTGGGTCTCGGGATGGTGCAGGTCCACGCACTCAGGCGAAGCCCGGTGCGAAACCATCCGCGCCTGCTCCGGGGAAGGGCTTTGTCGCACCGAACGGGATGCGGTTCAAGTAGGGTGACAGCAACAGCCTTCAACGCGGAGTCGCAGCGGCGCAGAGGCTACAAGAGTATGGTCGTTGTAACCCTGTGCCTCTGTAACTCTGCGCCTCTGTGTTAAGCAGTTGCAGTTGCGGTTGCAGTCCCCCGCGACCTCACCGCCCCAGCTGCAACAGCCCCCGCGACCTCACTGCGCGAAGGCCTTCGCCGCCGCCGCCTTCATACGATCTGCGTCCCCGCGCTTTCCCTGCGCGCGTAGCGACTGCTCGAGGCCCGTGAGCGACCAACCGTTGTTCGGGAAGCGCTCGAGGTCGGCGCGGTAGGCGCGCGCCGCTTCCTTCGCGCGGCCCGCCACCAGCAGCACCGCGCCGAGATCCTGTCGCGTCGGAATCGACCATTCGGGCGGCTCGCCATAGGTCAGGGCATCCTCGTGCTCAACCGCGTTGGAGAGATATGCAACCGCGTCGTCATGCCGACCCTCGGCTGACGCGAGCATGCCGTTGAGCACCTGGACGGCCACACGAAGCACCGCGGGCGCTTCGTTGAACTCCAGACGCATGCCCTGCAGCGCTGGATCGTCGACCGCTGCGCGTACACGTGCGAGCGACTGCCGGGCTTCGGCAAGCTTTCCCGTAGCGACGAGCGCGCGTCCACGGGCATAGTGCCACATCGCCGAGGCATGCCGCAGCGCGGTATCAGGCGCCGGCGCGTCGAGAATCTCCTGCCACGCACTGAAGCGTACACGCATCTGCAAGCGACGCGTCCCATGGTGTTGCAGGAACGTCATGCCGGGGGCGTGCAGCATTTCAACTGGCGCGAGATGCGCGAGCTCGTCGGCTGCTGCAAACGACTGTTCACGCCGGCCGGCCATGGCCGCGGCGAACGCCAGGAAATCGTAGTTGTGCGGATAGTATCCGGCGGTGTAAATGCCAACTTCCGGACGCTGATCGCGGATATATGTCTCATCGGCGTGCACAGCGTGTTCGTTGGCCGTGATCGCATCGGCATAGCGGCCGACGCGGATGTAGATGTGCCCAGGCATATGCACCAGATGCCCCGCGCCGGGCATGAGTGCGGCGAGCCGCTCGGCGCACTCCACTGCGCGTTCGGGCTGCACCGCCTCAACGGCGTGGATGAAGAAGTGACACGCGCCCGGATGCCGCGGGTTCACACGCATCACGCGCTCGAGTTGCGTGATGGCGTGCTCCATGCCGGGCTGCAATGTGCCGCGGCTTGTCCAGTAATTCCACGGACGCAGGTCCATCGCGGCTTCTGCGTAGAGCACGGCGATCTCCTGGTCATCGGGAAACGCCTGCAACGCATTCCGCATTGCAATTGCGTAGGCGGAGTCGAGCGACGAGCGGTCGGCGGGCGGTGTGCTTGCGTAGCGCACGGCAAGCGCGTGAATCAGCGTGCGTTCGCGCAGGCTTGTCTGTGTGCCGATGGCAGCCTGCGCGCGACGGGCTGCAGCGAACGCCGCGACGGACGCCGCCGAGTCCATCGGCATGTTGATGTTCGGGCCACGTGCGAGTGCTTCACCCCAGAAGCACATCGCGCACGAGGGGTCGAGTCGCTGCGCTTCATGAAACGCGCGAATGGACTCGTGGTGGTTGAATGCGTAGTAGAGGCGCAGGCCCTGGTCGAAGTAGCGCTGTGCTACAGGCGATGCAGTGGTGATCGCGTAATGGTGATCACCGAGGTTGTCGTACAGCGGAACGCTGTCGACAGCAGTGGCGCCGGACGAGACACTCAGCGCCGAAATGAACGCCAGGGTGGAGAGAAACACAGTAACCTCGGGAAGAGTGTGCCTGCGCGGCAACACAGCACGCGCACGATGGAGACTCGACCTGAGATGCGCGCATCCCCTCTCCCTCCCGACACGGCCATGACGCGACGACAATATACAGTCATCGCGTCACGGCCGCTTCGCCATCACCGGAGGCTTTGGCGGAGGAACTCGCGCGTGTCGGACGACAGGCGTGCATCCTTCGACAGTTCGCGCAGACGGCGTGCACTTACCTTCGCCATGGCACGGTCACCGGCATTGAGCTGCAACCACGCGACGTGCACCAGTGTGCGCGCTTCGAGATCGGCATTGCCGGCGCGCGCGGCATCATCGGCAAGATGCTGCAGCACATCCGCCGCCTCGAGTCCCTGCTGCTGTCCCCAGAACAGTTGCGCCAGTCCCTGCGCCGCATCGACCGGCAGGCAACCGTTGTCGCGGCCAATCACTTCGGCAATGCGATACTGCACGCGAGCGGTGTTGACATCACCGGCGATCATCGCCGACTTCGCCGTGGCGAGGTGATTGCTCGTGCTGGCATCGGCGGTGTTGCACACGGGAACGGGGGGGGCTGCGAGTACGGCGGCAGTAGCGAGCGTGAGGATGAACATGCTGACCTCCTGAAAGTGAGAATGCGTCGTGTCACGATGACATGCGCGTACAACCGATGCGCATAAGATCTGATACGGCCGACATTCAGTGGAGATTCAGCGTAGGGACGATCACCAGCGACGTGGGACAAGGCGCCCGAAGTCGGTGACCATACAGCGTTTACGTGAAGTCTTCGCTCGCTGCAGGTGGTCGCGCCGACCGGGTCATGTGACCCGGTGTTTCGTCGTGTTTCGCCGCGGCGCAGAGATTCGCACCGTTTCAGCGTGCTTCACCTGGTAAGAATTACACAGCGCGCGTGTCTTCGATCGTCAGAAACTGCACCGCCAGGTTCGACAGCAGACAGTACGCGGCGAAGTAGTACAAGCCGTCGCCGGCCACTGCATCGAGACTGTCCAGCGCCTTGGCCGCGAGAAACGCCATGAAGACGCCAACCACGAATACATCGGCCATGGACCACTTGCTGATGGAACGCACGAACTCATACAGACGCGCGCGCGAGCCGTGGTTTCGCTGGAACAGGATCACTGCAACGATTATGGCCTTGATGAGCGGCACGAGGATGCTGAACAGCAGAATCAGCGACGCGACAAACGTGTTGCCCGACTCGAACAGGCTGCGCACGCTCTCGACTATGCTCTGCGTCTCGCGAAAAATCTCCCGCTCATTGCCGAGTATGGAGATGGACGCAGAGATGGTGAGAACCGGCTTGCTCAATCCGGGTGCGAGGCATGCGAGCGATACCAGCGTCAGTCCGAGCGCGATCTGATTGCGTCTGTGCATGAGCGGAGCGATTGTCGGAGCGTTGGGCGGAAATCGGTGCGGCGAGACAGTCGGCGCGGTCACCGCGTGCCCGCGCCGAAGCAAGATACCGCGTGACTGCAACGACGACGACTCGCGCCCGATGCGGTCGCCCGTCTACACTTGCGGCATGTCCGATCCGACTCGTGGTTCATGGCCGGAGGTCTTCCGTGCATTCCTGCAACTTGGTTGCACCTCGTTCGGCGGACCGATCGCGCATCTCGGCTACCTGCGCACAGAGTTCGTGGAACGTCGCTCGTGGCTGAGCGAGGCTCAGTTCGCCCAGTTGCTCGCGATTTCGCAACTCCTGCCGGGGCCGGCCAGCAGCCAGCTCGGCTTCTCCATCGGACTGCTGCGTGCGGGCTGGAGCGGCGCGTTCGCTGCGTCCATTGCGTTTACGATGCCGTCCGTACTGCTGCTGCTGCTGTTCGCGCGGCTGGCAGCGGCACTCGATTCGCCGGTGGGCGAGGCAGTCGTGAAGGGTCTTGAGCTCGTCGCGGTTGCGGTGGTTGCGCATGGCGTGTGGCGCATGGCACGGCTGCTCACACCGGACGTTCGTCGCCTCGCAATAGCGATGCTGTCTGCGGCCATCATGCTTCTCACCGGTGCGGCCGTGTGGCAGCTCGCCGTGATTGCCGGTGGCGCGCTGCTGGGCTGGCTGCTCTGCGAGGGGTCGCGGCTCGAGCGAACCGCCGATAACCAGACGCCGCTGACCGCGCCGTTCGGACACCCGTCCGCCGTTCTCCTTTTGACGCTGTTCATCGCATCTCTGGTCGCCTCGCTCGGCTACACCCTGTTCGTGCCTGCAGCTGCGCCCTCGCTTGCCGGACTCGCAGCCGAGCTCTACCGCGCCGGCGCACTCGTTTTCGGGGGCGGACACGTGGTGCTGCCGCTGCTGGAAACGTCACTGGTGGGAAGCGGCTGGCTGTCTGCAGAAACGTTCTTTTCCGGGTACGGGGCGGCACAGGCGGTGCCGGGTCCGCTCTTCTCGGTGGCCGCCTTCTTCGGAGCCAGCGTGCCCACGGGTGCGCCCGCACTGCTCGGCGCCGCGGTTGCGCT
>JBGTFN010000466.1:0-2425 GCA_041747275.1 Gemmatimonadaceae bacterium
GTGTCGCCGGCACCACCTCCTTTGGCTTCGGTCCCACCGCCTGCTCGAACGCACGCGCGAACGCGCCGGCGCTCAAGTATCGGACACTCGGCTCCTTCGCCAACCCACGGTCGAACACCGCCTGAATCCCCGCATCCCAGACAATGTCCGGCCGCACCACGGCCAGCGGCTGCGGACTCTCCGTGAGGCGCGACGTCATCGTGCGCTCCGGGGTGCTGCTATCGAAGGGCAGTGCGCCCGTGAGGCACTGGTACGTCACGAGCGCGAGCGCGTAGACATCGCTTCGATGGTCGACTGCCGCACCGAACAACTGTTCCGGTGACATGAACTCCGGCGTGCCCACCACGAAGCCCGTCTTGGTCAGACCGGGCTCGCCCTCCCCGCCACCCACAGCCTTTGCAATGCCGAAGTCCACGACCTTGCAGCGGTCGCCCAGCTCGGCATCCTCAATGACCATGATGTTGTCAGGCTTGAGATCGCGGTGCACGATTCCCAGACGGTGCGCCGCGTCGAGCGCCTCGCCGACCTGTCGTGTGATTCGGGCGGTGCGCTCGAGCGACTGCACGCCGTCGGCGGCGATGATCTGCTTGAGCGTGCGACCGGGCACGTACTCCATGGCGAGGTAGACGGTTCCATCGGCGGTCTCGCCAAAATCGAACACCCGCGCGATGCGTTCGTGGTCGATGCGACTGGCGTTGGCGGCTTCGCGATTGAATCGGGCCACGGCGTCGCCGTCGCGCACCATGTTTCGGCGCAGCACCTTGATCGCTGCCTGCTGCGGCAGCCGTACGTGCCGCGCGAGGTACACGGTGCCCATGCCGCCCGCGCCCAGCAGCTCTGTGACGAGATAGCGGTCGGCGATGACAGTGCCGATCAACTCCCCGTCCTGGTCCGCGTTGCGCAGCGTGGAGCCGTCGGTGGGGCAGAAGCTGGTGGTATCGGCGTACGATGCGCCGCAAACTGGGCAGACCTTGGACATGGCTTGGACGATGAGACGAACGAGGGGCGAGACGCGTCTGCCTATTGACGATTCAGCCGGGCGGACGCGAGCTTCCCCTGCGTGCAGTTCGAACAGACGTTTGTCGGCGTGTTGTGCTGTCCCGGCGTGTTATGGCGCTTTTAGCGAGGCTTGCAATGACTTCATCGTTCCTTTCGTTTCCACCAATCGCGCGCCAGCGCGTCCTGCCGACCTCGATCGCGGCGCTCACGATCCTGATGGCTGGCGCCGCTGCGGCCCTGCACGCGCAGGACGCACCGCGTCCCACTGTAGCCGTCATGTACTTCACCAACAGCGCGCTGGTTGGCAACGCCGACTATGCGGCGCTGAGCAAGGGCATGGCCGAGGTGCTGATCACCGACCTCTCGCGCAACCCGCGCATCAGGGTGGTGGAGCGAGATCGGTTGCAGCAGTTGCTCGATGAACAGAATCTGTCGTCGAGCGGACGGGTGGACAAGGAGACGGTCGTGCGCGTCGGACGCATACTCGGCGCCGGCCACATGCTGATGGGCACCTTTCTCATTGACGCGCGTGAAAACATGCGCATCGACGTGCGCGCGGTGAATACCGAAACATCCGAGATCGAGTACGTGGAGTCCATTGAGGGCAAGGCCGACAAACTGCTCGCAATGGTGAGCGAGCTGGGCGCCAAGGTGAACAATGGCCTGAAGCTCCCGCCGCGACCGGCGGAGGCAAGCAAATTCAACGATGCTGGTGCACGCAATCCCAACCAGTTCCGCGCGCTGCTGCTGATGAGCCGCGCTATCGAGGAGCAGGATCGCAAGAACGTGCCGGCGGCCGTGGCTCTCTACAAGCAGGCGATCGAGGCCAATCCGGATTTCGAGCGCGCCAAGGTGTTGCTGGCCACGCTGGAACGCGGCACACCCGAACCGTGACGTAAACGGCCCGGGCGGGGAACAGCCCGCAGTCACACAGGCGACGGCTCGTTCAGGGAATGCGCGCCGGCTGCGACGCAGGACTGGAGAACACGTCGCCGGTGATATCGCCCTGCAGAGAGAATGTGCAGGATTGCCGAATAAGCGTGCCGCTCCATGAACAGGGGAAATAGAAGGGATAGATCTCGTATCCCGATGCCGTAGTCGCAGTGAGCGTGATTGGCACCGTCGAGGGCAATCCCATTGGAACTGTCCAGCTGCACTGCAACCCCCCGGCGGGCAGGCCGGTGTAGGTGCAGTTGGCAAGTGACCGGAACCCGTCCACGGCAATCGCCATGTTCAGGTAAGGATTTGAGCCGCCGCCTGCGTCGATGAATACCTCGACCCGGGCCGGCCGGCGAAACTCCGCCGATGCGGTGATGCTGCCGCTCGACACCGTGAAGGTGCACGACAGGCTCGTGGAGCCAGGGCAGGGAGAAGCGGCGCCCCATCGACGGAAGATTCCGAGGTTCGCAATGTCCTGCGCCTGCAG
>JBGTFN010000467.1:0-4035 GCA_041747275.1 Gemmatimonadaceae bacterium
GATTTGACGGTGGAACACGGTTGAACTTGAACGTTGGCGCGCGGTACTATCCGGTAACCCGTTCGCGATGGAGGTCCGACCCGTCATGCCGAACCAATTTCTGAGCTCCGAAGAGTACGACGAGCGCGCGCACGCCCTGTACAACGAGGGGCGCTACGATGACGCGCTCGACGTGCTGCGCGAAGGACTGACGCTGTACCCGAGTGCGGTCGAACTGCACGTCGGTGTCGGGTACGCCCGTCTGGCTCGCGATGAGTTCGCGTGGGCTCGGCGCGCGTTCGACGAAGCGCTCGTGCTCGACCCCGAACATGAGGATGCGCTGGCCGGTTCGGGCGAGCTATTGCTCAAGTTCGGTCGCGCCGACGAAGCCATGCGCACGTTCGACACCACGCTCGCGCTGGGCTACGAAGACGATACGGACCTCATGCTCCAGATCGGACGTGCGCTGTTCCGAGAGGGCTACATCGAGCCGGCGCTCTCCTTTTTCGAGCGCGGGGTGGCGCACGCGCCCGACAACGCCGAGGCCGTTGCCTGCGTGGGGTACGCGCAGCACCGACTTGGCCGTGACGCCGACGCGATCGCCACATTGCGTACCGCCTTGGCGCTCGACAACGGGTTCGGTGAGGCGCGAGTCTATCTCGCCAACCTGCTGTATGACGCGGGCGAACTGGAAGCGGCGCTCGCCGAGTTCAACAAGACCACGCCCGAAGATCACTGGGACGAGTTGGGCATCTGGCGCCTCGTCGAACTGCGCAAGTCCACAGGCGGGCTGCGCGACGATGACGCCTCGCTCAAGCCGTGGGACGATCGCCTGAACGAGATTTCAGAAGAGCCGGATGCGATCGACGAGCTGCTTGCTGAGGTCGAGACAGCGTTCATCGAGCGTGAAGGCGCGGCCCAGGCGCAATCACAGAACCACCTCGATATGCTTGGCTCGTTGCTCGACGGACTGGCCAAGGATCGCGATCATGACTCGCCGGCCGACGAAGCGCTCGCGCTCGACGCGGCGACTCGACCGGCGTCTCGGTCTTCGCGGGAAGCCACCGCGGAAGCCGAACATCGAGTAGTGCTCCAGGACGGGCGTTCCTATGACGGCACGTGGGAAGAAATCGTCGCGGCGCTTCGTGATGCGCAGGATGCCTCGCGCTCGCTCGATGAGTTCATGGCCGTTGAGGCGCGTCGGCAGTATGGCGCAACGGGTGTGCGCATCTCCACGCGTGGACCCGAGGAATTCCTGCGTGGCAGCGAGCACGCGGGCGTGCTGCGCATTGTTCGCTGAGCGACACGAGACTGTGTGACGGCATCTGCTGATCGGGCGCGCGAGGCGCTCGCCGCCGCGCGACCGGTGCTCGATCGAGCGCGCACCGGTCATGCGGCTGATAGCGGGTCTGACGCCACTGTACGCGAGGCCTGGGCAGCGATAGCCTCAGTGCTCGGAGCGTTACTGCCGCAGGTCGCCTCAGGAGACGTGAAAGCGCTGGTGGCCGAGCTTCGCCACGACGGATTGTGCACGCTCGACGAGGCACACGTGCTGATTGACCTGCATGCGGCGGCGCAACGTGATGCGTCGGGCGCGGCTACCGCGAGCGACATGGACCGCCAGCTTATTGCGCGAGCTGCCGACGTCGCGGAACGCGTTGTGGCGAGCGCTGGAGTCGCCGCCAGCACCGTGCCACTTCAGAATGAGTATCGCCGCGCCTCTGGTGGCGCGCCCGCCGCTGACGTGCCTGTCGATCGCACGGCCGCACCGCCCCCTTCACCGCGTGACACGTATGTTGGCGCGGCCGCCTCGCCCATCTCCTCACGTCCCCCCCGCTCGAACCGCTTTGTGGTCGGATTGGTGGTTGTGTGCCTTGTGGCTGCCGGACTGGCCGCACTGCTCTTCTCGCGCGTGCTGACGGGAGATCCGCTCGCCGACGGCATTGCCGCGTACCAGTCAGGCCAGCGTGTAGTCGCGAGACTCGAGTTCGAGAAGGCGCTGGCCGACGATCCGACCGACGCGCGCCCGCTCATCTACCTGGGTCGCCTCTCGCGCGAGGAAGGGGATCTCGCTCAGTCTCGGCGCCTGCTCGAGCTTGCCGTTCAGCGTGCGCCCGACAATCCGCTCACGCATCGCGAGCTCGCGTCTGCGCTGCTCGCCGACGGTCAGCCCGAGCTGGCCCGACGGTTTTATGTGCGCACACTCGCGCTCGACCCCGAAGACCGGCTGGCTCAAGGGTTTCTGGGCTGTGCCCTCGCCCGCCTCGGACGCGTGGACGAAGCACAGCGCTGGCTGTCGCGCGCCGGGCCTGGTGACTGGAACGCATGTGCGGCGGCGTCGCCCATGCGTCCGCCTGGAATGCCATAAATCCGCCTACTGCTCTCGTGAACACAAGTCGCGTGTCGTTCGGCGGCGGCAACGCCGCTTTGCTCGTGCATGAGCACGTCTCCCGTTTCGTGCTCCCCAACGGACTGACGCTGTTGGTACGCCGCGACACATCGGCTCCGGTGGTCGGACTCTACACGCACGTCAAGGCGGGTTACTTCGACGAGTCTGACGATCGTGTCGGCATCGCACATGTGCTCGAACACATGTACTTCAAGGGCACGCCCACTCGCGGCGTGGGCGCCATAGCGCGCGAAACCAAACTTGCGGGTGGCTGGCTCAACGCGCACACCATCTACGACCACACCGCCTACGTGGCCGTGGTGCCGAACGATGCGTTCGAGCGTGCGCTCGACATCCAGTTCGATGCCTACGCCAACAGTGTCATCGAGGCCGGCGAACTTGCGCGCGAACTCGAGGTCATCGTGCAGGAGGCGCAGCGCAAGCGCGATTCACCGGGCGCGGTCACGGTGGAGTCGCTGTTCGCGCTGCTGCATGACCAGCATCGCATTCGTCGCTGGCGCATCGGTGAGCCGGACCAGTTGCGCACATTTTCACGCGACATGCTGCTCGACTTCTATCGCACCTGGTACGTGCCGTCGAACACGGTGATCGCGATCGTCGGCGACGTGGATCCCGACACGGTACACACGGCCGTGGCTGAACGCTACGGCGCCTTGCCAGATGCAGTGCCCTCGCGCGAGTCGGCTCCCGTCGAATCCGGCGAGCCCGGCGTGCGTTTTCATGAACTGACCGGCGACATCGCGCAGGCGCACGTGGCGTTCGGTTGGCGTACGCCGCCGCTGCACCACGCCGACTCACCGGCGCTCGAACTCGCCGGCACCATCCTCGGCTCAGGCCGCGCGTCGCGCTTCTATCGTGCGGTGCGAGAGCGACAGTTGGCGACGGGTGTGTCGTCCTACGCATACACCTCAGGCGATGTCGGCGTGTTCGTGGTGCATGCGGAAACACCGGCCGTCACGCTGCGGGACGCAACGCTGGCCACGTGGCGCGAAGTGCAGGCAGCTCGAACATTTGGTGTGCGTGACGAGGAACTGGCACGCGCAAAGAGCGTGCTCGAAGCGAGATGGCTTCGTCGGCTGGAATCGATGGACGGACAGGCGTCGTACCTCGCGGCGTGGGAGGCGGAGGGCGCGCTGGTCATGGGAGCCGAATACTACGAACGACTGATGCAGTGTACCGTGCAGGATGTACAGGCGGCGCTGCAGCGACATCTCGACCCGTCGCAGGTGAGCGTAATGGTCTATCGGCCCGTTGGGGCGGAGGGGCTGCCGACAGATATCGAAGAGTTGCGAACGTGGCTGGGCACGGTCGAGGGTATGTCGAGCAGTGTCGAGTCAGCGAGGGTCGCTTCCGATCACGCCGATCACGCCGATCACGCCGATCACGCCGATCACGCCGTTCCCACCGCTGATCCGCGCGATCGCACGCGTGCCATGCAAAACGAACGTGCCGAGGCCGGCGTCTCGGCGCCGCAGCGTGCGACATCGCCTGCAGCGGAGCGCCTCCTCGGCGATGTGCACGTGTTCCGGCTGTCCGGCAAGGTGCCGGTGCTCGTTCGCGAACGCCGGGGAACGCCGATGGTGAACATTGGTGTGGTTCTGCGCGGCGGCGCGGTGGCTGAACCCGAGGCGATCGAAGGCGTTGCG
>JBGTFN010000468.1:0-2436 GCA_041747275.1 Gemmatimonadaceae bacterium
CCGGCGCGCCCGGCAGTGAGCGCGCGCCACCGGCCTCCCCGCGGGCCGACCCCTGCCGGGCACGTTCTGACCTGCTCAGGCGCTCTTTTCTGAAACGGCAGCCCGTGCCGACCCCCATCTGATCCCAATTTCGTGACCCGACTTCCTGATACGCTTGGCGCACTGCGCCGCTCTTCCTGGGCCCAGCCCGATCGTCCGCAGTCCGTCAAGGATGAAGTGCGCGCCAATCTCATCTCCCGACTCAAGTCCGGCGGCCCGCTTTTTCCCGGAGTACTCGGCTACGAAGACACCGTCATGCCGCAGATCGTCAACGCGTTACTGTCGCGACACAACTTTATCCTGCTCGGACTGCGCGGGCAGGCCAAGTCTCGTATCCTGCGCGCGCTGGGCACCCTGCTCGACGAGCACATGCCAGTGGTTGCCGGCAGCGAGGTCAATGACAGCCCATTTTCGCCCATTTCCAAGTTCGCGCGGCAGCGGATCGCCGAACATGGTGACGACACCCCGATCGCCTGGGTGACGCGTGACGAACGCTATGTCGAAAAACTCGCGACTCCAGACGTCACCGTCGCCGATATCATCGGTGATGTGGATCCGATCCGTGCCGCGCGTGGCGGCCACCTGCTGAGCGACGAACTCACCATGCATTACGGCATGCTGCCGCGCGCGAATCGCGGCATCTTCGCGCTGAACGAGTTGCCCGACCTCGCCGGCAAGGTGCAGGTCGGACTCTTCAACATCATGCAGGAGGGCGACGTCCAGATCAAAGGCTATCCGGTGCGTCTCAAGCTTGATGTGTTGCTCTGCTTCACAGCCAATCCCGAAGACTACACGGCGCGCGGAAAGATCATCACACCGCTCAAGGACCGCATCGGCAGCGAGATCATCACGCACTATCCGTCGAGCGTCGAACTCGGCGTGAACATCACCAGGCAGGAAGCATGGACCGAACGCGGTGCACTACCGCAGCGCGTTCCCGATCTGGTGCGCGAAGTCGTGGAGCGTGTGGCGTTCGAGGCACGGGAGGACAAGCGGGTGGACAAGCGCAGCGGCGTCTCGCAACGCATGCCGATCACCGTGCTCGAAAATGTCGTCTCCAACGCCGAACAGCGCGCGCTTGTGAAGGGTGAGGACGAAGTGGTGCCGCGCATCGCCGATGTGTACGCGGCGCTGCCCGCGATCACCGGCAAGATGGAGCTCGAATACGAAGGTGAGCTCGTTGGCGGTACTGCGATTGCGCACGAGCTGATTCGACGAGCGTGCCATGAAACGCTCGAAGCGCGCGCTGGTGAAGTGGATGCGGAAGAGGTCGTGATGTGGTTCGACGGCGGCGGGGCGCTGCAGGTCGCGGACGATGCCGCGACGCCGCTCGTGCGACAGGGCTTCGATGTCGTGCCGGGCCTGGTGGACACCGTCACCGCACTTGGTCTCGCGCCCAAAAATGACTCAGCAATGGTGGCCGTTGCGTGTGAGCTGCTGCTCGAAGCGCTGGTTGCACGACGCAAAATCAGCCGCAGTGAGTCCGGTCAGTACGGCAAGGCTGAGCGTGAGCGGCGGAGGCCCAATCAGGAGTTCTTCGGTTAACCGCGCTGCGACTCCGGTCTACATGCGCTCACCACGCAACGTCCGTCCCCGCGTGTAGACCGGCACTGAAATCGTGCGGCAACCGTCGGTGGCAACACGGCACACCGACAATCGCAACGTCCCGTTCACCGGGACACTCAGCGTTACGCGAACCGTCGGTCCCTCGAGCACCGAATCCACTCCCACCTTGACCACCGACGGCGCGAACGTCAGCCGCTCGCCCGATCGCATCAGCAACAAGGGCGCTACCGCTGTATCGAGGCGCACACCCGCTCTCGGCGTGATTACGAGGCGGCGCACGTGCGCGGAATCGTGCGCCCACAGCACGACATCCTCGCTTTCGGCCAGCACGCTGTCGATATCGACGTCGCACGCAGCCAGCGCCAGCAGACTGCAGGCGACGAGCGCCGGCAGCGTCGCGATACGGAAAGCGTGGCGGTGCCTCATGATTCGCTGCAAGTTAATGTTTCCCTGCACTGCCGATGCACAGCGGCAAGACCTGCGCGCGCCGAGTAGCTTGCGCTCCTGATGACACGCCGCCGTACACACGCCGATCTCGCGCAGGACGTGGTCGACCAGCTCGACCGCGCTGCTGTGCGCAAGCAAGTGACGCGTCTCCGCGCATGGTTCCGCAAGTACGGGCGCGACTTGCCCTGGCGCCGCACGCGCGATCCGTATCACGTGCTCGTGTCGGAGCTGATGCTGCAGCAGACGCAGGTCTCGCGCGTAATCGACTACTACGAACGGTGGCTCGTTCGTTTCCCCACGCTGCACCACGTCGCCAAGGCGCATCCCGCCCAGGTGCGCGACGCCTGGCAGGGGCTCGGCTACTACGCCCGCGCGCGCAACCTG
>JBGTFN010000469.1:0-24340 GCA_041747275.1 Gemmatimonadaceae bacterium
CAATAATCCGTCCGCCAACTCGTGCAACAGCGCTTCGCCTTCAGCCTCGCGAAGTAGACGTCGAGAAGTCTGCACGAGCCCGCCCGCGCGTCGTGCAGAGTACCATGCACGACGCTGCGGCTCGCAGGCAGGTGAGGTCGGCCACTACTTCCACGGAATCTCAGGCGATCGGTAGAAGTTCACACCCATCGCCTGCAACCGCGGCCCATGCTCAGCAAGACGCAACCGGAAGCCGTCCCAGCCGCGCACATTGGGGCGGCTCCAACCGAGTTCCGCAATCGCGATGAGTCGCGGAAATGCGAGGAACTCGTAGTCGCTGCGCTTCTCCAGCGTTTCGGCCCAGAGCGGCGCTTCCACCCCGAGCACGGCGCGCGCCGGAACGCGAGGCAGGAAGGTGGACGGCTCCCACGAATACGCATGCTGTACGGAGATCATGCCGGCCCAGCGAAGGCCGAGCACGGTGGTGCTGTCGTACTTCATATCGAGATAAGTGCGATTGCCGGGCGACAGGATGATGGACCCGCCGCGCTGGGCGTGCAGGTGCGCCGAGTCGCGGCTCGCGCGTGCATCCGTCCGCCAATGCTGTACGACGGTGCCCGGATCGAGATTGGCAGGCGCGATTTCACCCCAGCCTATCATGTTTTTGCCTTGTGCGCGCACGATCCGCTCCACCCGCTCCACGAATCGTAGATATTCGCTGCGGGTGAGCTTTTCCACCTCGTCACCGCCGAGATGGAGGTACGGACCAGGTGTGAGTTCGGCCAGTTCACGTACCACGTCCTCGACAAACGCGTACGTGCTCTCCTTGCTCGGACAGAGCGCGCTGAAGCCAACGCGAATGCCCGTGTAGAGCGGAGGCGCAACGCCGTCACAGCTGAGTTCCGGGTAGCTCGCAAGTGCCGCGTTCGTATGTCCGGGCATATCGATTTCCGGCACAATCATGATGTTGCGCGCCTGCGCATACTCCACGAGGTCGCTGTACTGCGCCTGCGTGTAGTAGCCGCCGGGTCCGCCGCCCACCTGTGTGCTGCCACCGTGCCGAGCGAGATTGGGGCGCGACATGATCTCGATGCGCCATCCCTGGTCATCGGCCAGGTGCAGGTGCAACACGTTGAGCTTGTAGAGCGCCATCACGTCGATGTAGCGCTTGACGTCGTCGGGCGGGAGAAAGTGACGCGCCACGTCGAGCATCGCACCGCGCCAGCTATAGCGAGGTGTATCGCGCACTTCGCCAACGGGCAGCGTCAACTTTCGCGACAACGCCGCACGATGCTCCACTGACGTTGGCAAGAGCTGTCGCAGCGTCTGTACGCCGTAGAACAATCCTGCGGCCTCACGCGCAACGAGGCGCACACCGTCCGTGCGAATATCGAGCGCGTAGCCTTCGGCACCGGTGTCCTGGTTGTCAGGATCGATCACGAGATGAATGCCGTTGCGTGGTGCCTGCGCACGCGCGGGGATCCGCCGTGGTGAACGCGGAGCACCCGGTCCAAGCATCGTGGCGAGTCGGCGTCCGATGCGTTCCACGTCTTCGTCCGCATCACTCGCGATGAACACAGGCGTGGAATCCACGATCGTGAACGTCTGTGTGCGATGCAGTTCGATGCGCGATGGCGCTGGAATCACGGAGTGGCGCGGGCCGGTGCTTTGCGCCTGTGCGCTTGCAGCTGATAACAGCGTCAGCACGACTACAGCATTGCGCAGGCGGCGCGGCCAACGGTGGGTGCGCGAACGCACCTGGGGAGTGGGCGTGGTCATGGTCGCATGATACCCCGCAACACACGGGGAGGTGACGGGGCGAATGCGTCGGCGAGCGCAGGATCACCACGCGCGGTGCGACTCCGGCGCATACTTTCACGCATGTGTTCACGCTTGCCTCCCACCATCCGCGTGCTCGCGGCAGTCATTTCGCGCGACGGCCGCTACCTGCTCGCAAAGCGTCCGGCCAATAAGCGGCATGGCGGCGATTGGGAGTTTCCCGGAGGCAAGGTGGAAGCCGGCGAGAGCGACTTCGAAGCGCTCTCCCGCGAGTTGCATGAGGAACTGGGCGTGACCCTGCGCACGCTGGGGCGCGTGTGGTGCACGCACCGCGATGGCGACAGCGCCTTCGAGATCGCGTTCGTCGAGGCTCATATCGACGGCGAGCCGCAGGCGTTCGAGCACGACGCGATCGCGTGGGTTGCGGGGATGGAGCTTGCCACCTACGAACTCGCGCCCAGCGATGTCTTGTGCGCAGCTACGCTATTGAAGCAGTCGTCTTCCGCCGCGCAATGAGATAGAGCGCCGATCCGAAGGCGATCAGCAGCGCTGTCTTCCACACAGCTTCCCACTGCACCTGCAGCATGAGCCACACGCAGATCACGAGCCCCGCGGCGGGTATGGCGAATCCCCCGGGAAGCTGCATCGCCTTCGCTTCGCCGCCGAATCGCTTCTTGAGGCGAGGCAGTGCAGCCAGACTGGTGGTATAGCCCACCAGACGCGCGAGTGAACTCATCACCGCAAGCTGTGTGAAGGTGCCGGCGAGGCCGAGTGACACACCCAGTCCGAGATACAGCAGGATGGACACGTACGGCGTCTGAAAACGCGTGTGCACGGCGCCGAGCAGCGAGGGCAGCGATCCTTCACGCGCAAGGGCGTAGGTCATGCGCGGTGCCGCCAGCACCGACGATGCCAGGTTGCCCAGGATCGACGCCATCGCGGCGAATGAAATCATGGCAACACCGAACGATCCCATGAAAACGCTGGCGGCGTCAGCGAGCGGGCGGGTGGAGTCGGCCAGATTGGGCGTGAGCGCGACGGCGACGACCTGAATGCCGACGTAGAGCAGTGTGCCCAGCAGTGCCGTGGCAAGCAGTGCGCGTGGTACATCGCGTTTCGGATCCTTCGATTCTCCCGCCGGAATGAGCGCACCTTCGAAGCCGACGAACGCGTAGAACACGAGCAGTGCCGCCTCGCCGAGCGTGCCGAGCGATGGCACCACGGCGCCTGCGAACATCTCGGGGCGCACGTACGTGAGGCCTACAAGCACAAACACGAGGAGCGGGACGAACTTGAAGACACTGATCGCGAAGATTGCGCCCATGCCTTGCTTGACGCTCGTGATGTTCAGCCACGCAAAAAGCACGGCCACGCCCACGATGACCGATGCGCGCCCCGCCCCGTCGTTGACGGCGGGAATGTAAATGCCCATGTACGTCGCGAGCAGATTCGCGTTCGCAGCCAGTGCGGTAGCGCGCCCCACGTAGAGCAGCCATCCCGTCTGGAATCCGACGAACGGTCCGAAGGCGGTGCCCGCATACAGGATGGGACCGCCGGTCACCTGGAAGTAGCTCGACGCCTGCGCGAAGCTCAGCATCAGCGTGGCCATGAGCACGCCGCAGAGCAGGAACAACACCGGACTGAACAGCCCGGTGAGCCGTGCGGCGCCGGCCGGCAAGCCGAAGATGCCAGCACCGATCATGCTGTTGAGCGCGAGCGCAATGAGCGCGAGGCGTGTCAGTTCGCGGCGGAGCGGTTCCGGCGTGGTGGGATGATGCACGCGGGACATTCGCGCAAAGCGGCGTTTGGCGCAACGGGGCGGGAACTATCACCCTCTGGGGCGGTCGCCTCGTGCCGCCGAGCCGAGGCCGCGAATGCTATCTTGTTCGCCGTGACCGCCCGCAGCCCCGGGGATGCCTCGATTCTCGCACAGCTGCTCGAGCGGCAAGGCGGACGCGACATCCTGGTCAGCGCCGCAGATGACAACTCATGAGAGACAACTGTGCGAACACGATGGTTGGTGGTGCTGTGCCTCGGCGCGGCTTCTTCGCTGGGTGCGTGCAACGCTGATACGTCGGCAGACGACAGCAGCAGTGCGGCACTGTCCACGGACGGCGGGATGCGTGCGGCCGACAGCGCTTTCAGTACGCCCAACGCTGCACGCGCCCTGGTTGCGCTCTCCGGAGACGGACTCATGCTCGTGGACCCGAGCACCGGCTCCACGCGCGCGATCACGTTCGGCACCGACGAGACCTTCGTCATCGACGCGCTCACACGCGCACTCGGTGCGCCCGGCGAACGTGAGCCCAACTTCGACTGTGGCATGGGACCGTTGCAGTTCGTGGAGTTCCGGAAGGGTGGCCTGACCATTGCCGTGCAGGAGGGCAAGTTTCTTGGCTGGTCAATTCACCACAACGGTGAATCGCTGCGCACGCTGAGCAACATCGGCGTCATGTCCACCCGCGCTGAACTCGAGTCCGCGTACTCAACCGAGATCGCGCCGAGCTCCCTGGGCATCGAGTTCATGGCAGGTGGACTACAGGGGGTGCTCACGTCCACTGCAGACACAGCGCGCATTTCCGACTTCTGGGCCGGAGCCAATTGCGTGGCGCGCTGAGCGTTTAGCCGGTGCCGGTGCAAATGATGCCGCCGTCCATCTCTCCATGCGCGCGACTCAAGAGCTACACGACAGCATGGAACAGCCTGCCTTGTGTCGAGCCCACTCGGGACGTTTCGTTGCATACCGCTCCATCTCCGGTTGCTCGTCGTACGGATGTCGCAACAAGTCGAGCAGTTCCCGAACGCGAGACACAGTGCCCTCTGTAGCCAGCTCGATGGCTTCCTGTGCGATCCAATTGCGCAGCACGTACTTGGGATTGACCGCGTGCATGCGCGCGCGCCTTGCCGCCGGTGCTTCACCAGTCGCACTCACGAGTGCGTACCAACGACGCAGCCAGTGCATCAACGCGTCGTCGTGCAAGGTGAGTACATCGTCGAGATAGAACACGTCACCCAGCACGTCCATGATGGTGGCGTCGTGCGATATGACGGATGGCACGTTGCCCAACGCGCGAAAGAACAACGTGTAATCGGCCTGTGCCGCGTTCAGGAGCGCGAACGCCTCGCGAATGAGTTGCTGTTCGGGCTCCCCGTGAGCAAGCATGCCGAACTTGGCTGACAGCATGCGCTCGTACGCGTCGTCGTACACAGCCAGGAACGCATCGAGTCCCGCCTCGAGTGGCTGTGGCGAATCAAACGCGGGGCGCAGCGCTTCGGCGAGTCGCACGAGATTCCACTGCACGATGGCCGGCTGTTGTCCGTAGCGATATCGACGGCCCGCGGCATCGGTGGTGTTCGGCGTCCAGTTCGGGTCGAAGTCCTCGAGCCAACCGTACGGACCGTAGTCGATGGTCAGTCCGAGGATCGACATGTTGTCGGTATTCATCACGCCGTGCACGAAACCCACGCGCATCCACTCCACGACCATGCGCGCCGAACGCTCGCACACTTCAGTAAACCAGTCGGCGCGTATGGCGGCCTTCTCACCCGTCAAGTGAGGGAAGTCTCGGGCTATCGTGAAGTCCACCAACTGCTCGAGCAGTGTTCGCTCATCACGCGCAGCAAAGATTTCGAAGTTTCCGAACCTGATGAAACTTGGCGCCACCCGACAGACGATCGCCCCTGGTTCCGGATGCGCATTTCCGTCATAGAACATGTCGCGCACGACCTGTTCGCCAGTGGACACGAGCGACAATGCGCGAGTGGTGGGCACGCCCAGATGAAACATCGCTTCGCTGCACAGGAACTCACGCACCGACGAGCGCAGCACCGCACGTCCGTCGGCAGTGCGCGAATACGGCGTTGGCCCCGCGCCTTTGAGCTGCAGCTCCCACCGTTCACCGCGAGCGTTGAGCACTTCGCCCAGGGTAATCGCGCGCCCGTCGCCGAGCTGTCCTGCCCAGTTGCCGAACTGATGACCGCCATAGCACGCCGCGTACGGTTGCATGCCCGTGTACAGTGCATTGCCACCGAACACCTGCGCGAATTCATCCGACGCCACCTCGGCCTCGCGGAGTCCGACCAACTCAGCCACCTCGTGCGCGTGCGCGAGTAGCCTTGGCTCCGGTACCGGCGTGGGTTCGACGGCACTCCACGCCGCGCCCGTCACCTGGCGCCGACGGTTGGACGCGTCAGGATCGCCCGGCAGCTCGGTGACGAATCGATTGTCGAAAGTAAGTGAACTCATAAGACCGAGATGTTCAGCGGAGATGTTCAGCGGAGATGTTCAGCGGAGATGTTCAGCCGAGCGTGAGTTCTCGGCGCGCCAGAGCAGCGGGGGCAGCGGCACGAGCACTTGCACGCGCCAGCACCAGCAGCGTGAGCACGTACGGGAACGCGAGAAACAGTTGATACGGCACGTTGGTGAAGCCGAGCGATTGAAACAGGTACTGAAGCGCACTCGCGCCGCCAAAGAGCAGCGCTGCACCCGCGACACCAAACGGCGTCCACCGGCCGAGCACGACGATCGCGATGGCGATGAAGCCTTTGCCCGCACTCATACCCTCGACGAACGTTCCTGATTGTGCGAGCACCAATGTCGCCCCGGCCACGCCCGCAAACGCACCGCCGGCCAGCACCGCCAGCGCCTGCACGCGACGCGGATTCACGCCGGCCGCCAGCGCTGCGTCGGGACTCTCTCCCACGGCGCGCAGTGCAAGTCCGCTGTGTGTGCGCATGAACCACCAGGCCATAAGCGGCACGAGCGCGTACAGCGAGTAGGTGATGACCGGCTGTGCGAAGAATGCGCGGCCGATCACGGGAATGGCGGACAATCCGGGTATCGGGATTTCACCTGCCATGGGAATCGTGAGCCCCACGCCGGTCGCGCCGTAGTACGTCTTGTACAGAAGCCCTGTGAAACCGAGCGAGAGCAGCGTGATCGCCGTGCCGGTGATGATCTGGTCGGCGCGCAGATACACGGTGAAAAGCGCAAAGATCAGCGTCACGAGGAGGCCGGCCGCAGCGCCTGCCGCGAAGCCTGCCGTCACACCCACGCTACCCGCTACGATCGTGGCCGCGAGCGCACCGCAGATGATCGCGCCTTCGAGGCCGATGTTGATCACGCCTCCGCGTTCGGTGATGCACTCGCCGAGCGCGGCCAGGGCGAGCGGCGTAGCGGTGCGTACGGACGCGGCCAGGAAGTCGTCGAGCGGAGTCATGATGGTGTCATCCGGGACGTGGATATCACACCCCCACTCGGACCCCATGAGCGCACGCGGTCACCGGCGATCACGAGCAGAATGATCACTGCCTCCACAACATTCACCAATGCAATCGGAACCCCTGCATCACGTTGCATCGCATTGCCGCCCGCCTGCAGTGCGCCGAACAGCACCGCAGTGCCCAGCACGCCGAGTGGATTGAGCCTGGCGAGCAGCGCCACGGCGATGGCTGTGTATCCATAGCCCGGACTGAGGTTCTCGTAGAGCGCGTACGTGACGCCGGTGTACTCCACGCTGCCGGCGAGACCCGCCAGCGCACCGCTGATGAGGAAGGCGAACACGCTTACCCGACCGACATCGATACCGCCCGACGTGGCTGCGGCCGAGGCATTGAGTCCAACCGCGCGCAGCCGAAATCCGCTCGCCGTATTGCGCAGCCACCACCACGCCGCCACAGCAAGCAGCATGGCCAGCACCACACCCACATGCAGTCGCGTACCCTGGATGAGCACCGGCAACTGCAACGCCTTCTCGATGGCGATACTTTGCGGATAGATGCGCGTCGGCTCCTGCAGCGGCCCCCGCACGAGCCAGCCCACCGCATAGAGCGCCACGAAGTTCAGCATGATCGTGCTGATGACTTCGAGCACGCCGTAGCGCTGCCGCAGCAGCGATGCGATTCCGGCCCACAACGCACCCGCGATCATTCCCAACAACAACACGAGCGGAAGCGAGAGTACACCCATCGATGGCCCGAGCACGGCGATGCCCGCAGTGGACGCCGCGGCACCCGCGAGCAACTGTCCTTCCGCGCCGATGTTGAGCAGACCGGCGCGAAATGCGATCGCCACCGCAAGCCCGGTAAGCGCGAGCGGAACGGCGCGCACCAGGGTCGCCGACGTGATGGCGTACCATGAGCCGAACGCACCGCGCCAGAGTGCCTGCAGCGCGGGTGCGGGATCGTGGCCGGTCACAAACAACAATCCGACGAGCAGTGCGGACGTAATCGCCAGCAGTGCGCCAACCCGCAGCACGGCATTCACAGTGCTTCGGGCGTCCATCGAGCTGTTCCCTCTCGCACTGCTCCTGGTAGTCACAGCGCCGCCAGCATTGCCCGTCCAACCACGTCGCGCTCACGAGGCACTTCCCGCAATACGCCTTCGTGCATCGCCAGCACTCGGTCGCCAAGGCCCAGCACTTCATCGAGGTCGCTGCTGTAGAACAGGATCGCAATGCCCGCATCACGTGCGTCGCGCAGCGCATTGTGCACAGCCGCCGTCGCGCGAAAGTCGAGTCCGCGGGTGGGATTCTCCACTACGAGCGCCGCGGGCGCATCGTCGAGCGCACGCGCAAGGATGAACTTCTGCTGGTTGCCGCCGGACAGCGTGCGCGCCGACACCTGCACGTTCGCTGCGCGCACATCGCGCTGCTCCAATACGTGTTCCGCTCTCGCGCGAATGTCCTTCCATTGCATTCGTCCTGCGCGTATTCCGGCGTTCCGTAGCGCGAAGTTCTCAGTCAGCGACGCGTCGAGCAACAGTGCGTCGCGATGACGGTCCTCCGGCACGAACCCCACATCGGAGGGTGCGTGCAGCGTTCCGCCCGCAACCGGCGTCAGTCCCGCCACCGCGCGCAACAGCTCCGCCTGCCCGGATCCCTCAACGGCCGCAATGCCCACGATCTCGCCGGCGCACACCGTGAACGACGCGTTCCGCACGCGCGTCACTCCTTGCTGGTCAAGGACGCTGAGTGCATCTGCCTGAAGCACCACGTGATGCGCGCCGACACTGTCCGCATGGCGACGCACATGCGGTACGACTTCGTCCTCGACATGATGCGCGCGTTCGCCGGGCCCGAGCATCGCCTCCGCCAACGATTGCTCGGCGTACTCACTTGTTGGTCCATTGGCCACGCACGCGCCTCGGCGCAGCACCGTGATATCGTCGGCTACCTCGAGCGCGTCGCGCAACTTGTGCGTGATGAGCACGACGGCGTGGTCGTCGCGTTCGGCGACAAAGCCACGAATCCACCGCAACAGCGCCCGTGCTTCGTCAGGAGCGAGTACTGCGGTGGGCTCGTCGAGTATCAGCACGCGCGCATCACGAGCCAATGCCTTGATGATTTCGCATCGCTGCTGCGCGCTGACCGGCAGGTCGCCAACTCGAGCCGTGGGATCGAGACGCAGTCCCGTGCGTTCTCCGATTGCGCGAATCTGCGCGGCCACTTTACTCGATGAATAGCGGCCATGTGCACCGAGCGCGACGTTCTCGGCGACAGTCATGGCGGATATCAGGGTGAAGTGCTGATGCACCATGCCGAGTTTGTGCGCGATCGCGTTCGAGGGTGTGTGCGCGCGCGCCGTCGGTCCGGCGACGCTGTGTCCACGAATGTTGACCGAGCCGCGATCCGCGGGCAGCAATCCGAAGGCGATGCGCATGAGCGTGGTCTTGCCGGCGCCATTTTCCCCGAGCAGCGCGTGTACTGTACCGGGCCGCACGCACATGCTCACATCGTGCAGCGCCGGTAGCGCGCCGAATGTCTTGTGCACACCGAGCAACTCGAGCGGTGCGGACGTCACAGCCCCGTCGGTTGCAGGATGAACGATGACGTCAACGCAAAGCGCGCCTCGAGCCATGCGCCGAGAGCCTGCACGCCAAGAGTTTCGGTGGCGTAGTGGCCAGCGTAGATGATGCAGAGGCCATGTTCGATGGCGTCCACTGCGGTGTGGTGCGGACCTTCGCCGGTGATGAGTGTGTCCACGCCGAGCGCGTAGCATTCGTGGAGCGTCTGGCTGTTGGCGCCCCCGCCGGTGCACATTGCCCAGTGTCGCGTACGACGACCCGTCGGCGGCAGCGACGTGCGCACAGTGCCGCCGTAGCTCTTGGCGAACTGAGAAGTGCGGGCAACGAGATCGTCGGTGCTCAAGTCTGCCGAGCCGCGCACGCCGATCGCCACTCCCTTGTGATCCGCGAATGGCGCAGTCGGCGCGAGACCCAGCGCGCGGGCGAGTTGTGCGTTGTTGCCGAGCTCGGGATGGGCGTCGAGCGGCAGGTGCGTGCTGTAAAGTGCGATGTCATGATCGAAGAGCAGCCGCAGTCGATCGTAGGTGACGCCGCGAATGGGCTGCACACCACCCCAGAAGAGACCGTGATGCACGATGAGCAGGTCCGCGCCCAGCTCGGCCGCCGCGAGAATCGTGTCGCGGGACGCGTCCACCGCAGTGGCCACGCGTGAGACGCCGCGTCGGTTTGCGACCTGCAGTCCATTGTGCGCGCCGCCGTAGTCGACGATCTCGGAAGTGCGAAGCTCGGCGTCGAGCGCAGCTACTACATCATCCAACTCATTTGCACTCGTTCTGTCGCTGGTGGATGGCCCGCCGTTGCCAGTCGCCGGCGCACTGTCGCCGTCGGAGGGGCTTTCGGAGCCATCGCCGAGGCGGTCCCCGAACTGTTGTGCGAAGCGCCGGTCAGACATCAGGGTTTGCCGGGCTCGCGCTTGTCGGCCGGCCGAAGCACATCGTCCATCTCATGGAAGCGGCCATCGCGAATGGCATCGCCCACCGAATCGACGCTGGCGCGCAGGGACGGTGAGATGCGCGTCGCGAGTCGGTCGTTCAGCACCAGATTCACCACATTGTTTCGCAGCCCCATCTGGTAGACAGTGCCTGTGAAGTTTCCCGACTGCACATCGCGGCCAATGGCAAGAAACGCGCGCCGCAGGTCGATCACAACCGAACCAATGATGTGCTCAGGAGCGATCTCGTTCTGATTGGAGTTCGCGCCAAATGCCAGCACATTGCGTTCACGGGCCGCCGCGAAGATGCCAAGGCCAGCTGCGTCAGCGTTCTGAAAGATGATGTCAGCGCCGCGTGCAATCTGCGCCAGGGTCTGTTCCTTGCCGGCGCTTACATCCTCCCAGGTGCCCAGGTAAGACACCAACACGGTGACGTTCGGATTAGTAAACTTCGCCCCCCGCTCGAACGCTACGAAGCTGGCTCGCACCGGTGGGAGCTCTGTTCCGCCGATGGCTCCAATCACGCCCGACGTTGTGAGCTGTCCGGCGATCATACCGGCTTGGAACGATGCCTCCTCAAAGGCAAAGTTCATGCCGGCAAGATTGGCCGCCGTGGAGTTTCCGGAGGTGCAGACGAAGACAGTATTGGGATAGTCGGGCGCCACTCTGGCGGCAGCGTCCTGAAACTCGAAACCGTGTCCGATCACAAGCTTGTACCCCTGCGCCCCATATTGCCTGAAGTTCTCTTCGAATTCGGCTGGGGTTCTGGTCTGGATGTGACTGATGGTGGCGTCGAGCGAGTCACGCAGGGTAACGAGTCCGGCGTATGCGGCTGAGTTCCAGGCCTGGTCAGTGATCGGGCCGGGCGTTAGCAGCGCGACACGGAACGCGCCGCCGGTGTCAGACCCGTGTTCAGCGCTACCGCAGCCGATTGCCACCAGGACGGCCACGAGGGCGACGCCACCCGTGACAAACTGCTTGAATGTCGAAGTATACTGCGAGAAAGCGCTCATATGGCCCTGTAATAGCGTTGGTATGGCCTTATCGTGGCTTGTTTAACAACCTATTCAAGCGACACACCCATCAGTTCGAGTAGGCGCTCGAGGTCTTCGTTCGAAGTAAACGTCACATGCAGCTCGCCTTGATCCCGTCCTGTGACTGCAACCTTGACATGAGTCTGCAGGCGCTTGCGGAGCAGCTCTTCGATGCGTCGTACTTCAGCGGTGCCTGCATTTTCAGCGGAATTTTTCTGCGTTGGTGGCGCCGACGATTTTGGCGGTTTCTTGCCAGGACGGACCTCTTTGACGCGCCGTTCTACTTCGCGCACGCTGAGTCCATCCGCCGCCGATTCGCGTGCAAGGTCGGCCATGGCGCGTTCGCTGCTGAGGCCGAGCAGGGCCCTGGCGTGGCCGGTGGTGATCTGTCCGTCCTGTAATAGTCGCCGCACGCTGGCCGGCAGTTGAAGCAGGCGGAGCGCGTTTGCGACAGTGGACCGATCCTTTCCGACCGCGTCAGCAACCTGTTGCTGGGTGGCGCTGAATTCGGTCTGGAGGCGTTGGTAGCCCTCCGCCTCTTCTATAGGATCGAGATCGGAGCGCTGCAGGTTCTCGACGAGCGCGAGTGAAAGTGCCTCCTGGTCGTGAACGACCTTGATGAGCGCCGGAATGTCGGTCCAGCCGAGGTTGGTGGCGGCACGGTAGCGCCGTTCGCCCGCGATCAGTTCGTAGCCGGTGCCGGTCGGCGAGGGCCGTACGGTCACGGGCTGAATGAGTCCGTTGGCTTTGAGACTGGCTTCCAGGTCTGCTAACTGTTCTGGGCGGAACTCTCGACGTGGCTGAAACGGGTTTGCGCGAATCTGACCAAGTGGGATGGCGCGCATGTTGCCATCCTGCGGCGATTCCAATGCCGGTGTTTGTTCGGGAGGCTTTGTGATGGCGCTCGTGCTTGGCGCAGGCGCTTTGCGAACGCCGATGAGCGCGTCAAGACCGCGCCCGAGTCGGCGTCCGGAGTCTGGCGGGGGAGAGGCCATGAGAGTCTGTCGGTTAATCGGACGCGGTGGACGGGGCAAGCCGTTCGCCTCTGTCGCGCTGCAGCAGCTCGCGGGCAACGGCCATATAGGCTTGGGCGCCCACAGAGGCCACGTCATACACGACGATGGGTTTTCCGAAGGACGGGGCTTCCGCCAGTCGGATATTGCGCGGCACGACGGTTTCGAAGACGCGGTCGCCGAAGTGTTCGCGGGCGTCGGCCACGACCTGACGAGAGAGATTGAGTCGAGCGTCGAACATGGTGAGCAGTACGCCGCCGATATCAAGTTTCGAGTTGAGGTGCTCCTGTACCCGCTGCACGGTTCCGAGTAACTGGGAGAGGCCTTCCAGGGCGTAATACTCGCATTGAAGCGGGATAATCAGCGCGTCGGCGGCGGTCAGCATGTTGAGCGTTACCAGACCGAGCGATGGCGGGCAGTCGAGCAGGATATAGTCGTAGCGATCCTTGACGGGCTCGAGTGCCTTCCTGATGCGCTCCGCGCGATCTTCGGCATCGACGAGTTCGACTTCAGCGCCGGCGAGGTCGGGGGTGGCGGGGATCAGGTCCAGATGCTTGAACTGCACCCCTCGGTGAATCACCTCGTCCACGGTCTTCTCGGCCAGTAGCAACTCGTACGTGGTACCTCGCTCGAGCGCATCGCGCCGGATGCCCATGCCAGAGGTGGCGTTGCCCTGGGGGTCGCCATCGAGCAGCAGGGTGCGTTGTTCGGCGACGGCGAGGGACGCCGCGAGGTTGACGGCGGTGGTGGTCTTGCCGACGCCGCCTTTCTGGTTGGCGATTGCGAGGATACGGGCCACTAGGAGGGTGGGCTGAGGTGAATGCCCAAGTATAATGAGGCAAGGCGCGAAGGGGCGGGTGAATGCGCAACTGACGGATGTTTGGAGTGCGGGGTGCGGTATGCGGAGTCTACTGAGGCAGTCGTCGCGAACGCGCACAGGCGCAAATGCGCAAAAGGCGCAGGTGTTTCACGTGAAACGGGTGCGCGATTGCTGTTAAAGCGGGTTTTGTGGGCGGTTTGTGCCGTTTGGAGCTCGCGGAGCGATGTTTCACGTGAAACGTGCAGGAAAAAAGGGGCCGACTGATGGTCGGCCCCTCGAGATGGCGTCAATTTGAGCGCCTGAACGCGTTCGTAACGAAAACAAGGTCTCAAAGCGGGTGCTTACTGTCTGGGCGCATACTCCCAGCGGGTATTCACATTTACTGTGACTGGTTGGGTACCTTCGCTGATGGGCGTGCTGGCGGCTTGGTCCATGCGCGCCATTTCCATCATGGGGCGGGGCGGTGAGGGTTCGTACGAGTTGACGTTGATTTCGATAAGTCCAACGATGCGGCCCCCGGCTGCCGTGGCGACAATTTCCGCCTCGCGGCGAGCCCGCTCAACGGCCTGCTTCATGGCCGCTTCACGGGCGGATGTGGCGTCCTTGATCTCGAAGTTGAGCCCGGCGACGCGGTTCGCGCCTGCCTCCAGGGCGAGGTCAATGACTTCTCCGACCTTGGCGACCGGCTCGACGACCACAACGACGATGTTCGATACCTGATAGCCGTCTACGCGCCATGTGCGCGTCTCCGGGATGTACTCCTGCTTGGGCGCGACGTTGAAACCGGTCGTCCGAATGCTGGCTTGCGGAATACCGGCGGCCCGAAGCGCCGCGATGATCTTCGACTGCGCCGCCGCGTTCTGCTGTGATGCCTCTCGCGCCGTCGAGGCATGCGTCTCCACACCGAGCGACACGCGCACGCGGTCAGGGGTGACCTGCACTTCGCCATTCGCGTTGATGGTGATCTGGGGGGGTTGGCGCGTCCCTTCCTGGGAAAACAAGGCGGAAACGGGCATCGCGAGCATGGCGACCAGCGCGAGGGGTAAAGCGCGAACGGACATGGTAGAGGTCATTAGGTGGGTCCGGGTTTGTGTGGATCTTGGGAATACACCGATGGAGACGACGGGTGACGTTCTGCTTGCACACGACAACTCGTAAACTCACGGTTTCGGTAAATGTTCGGTCGCTTGGGTCCTTTGATGATTTGAGGCAGCGTTTGCGCGTTTGCGCGTTTGCGCGTTTGCGACCGCTTCGCCCGTCGCCACGTACAATCTCTGCACACAGTCGCGCGAGTATTAGCGCCTTTGCCTACCGCTTTGCGCGTTGTAGTTCGAAAAGAAGGCTTTGCAGGTCGGCGGGGCGGACGCCCGGAATGCTGGCGGCTTGGGCAAGTGTGTGCGGCTTGCGCCGCTCGAGCTTCTGGCGCGACTCCATGCTCAACGTGTTGAGCGAGAGATAGTCGAGATTGGTCGGTAGCAACGTGTCGCCCATCGCGCTCATGCGATCTGCGGCCTTGCGCTCCTTCACGAGATAGCCGGCGTACTTGATCTCGAGTTCGGCGCTGATAACGGCGTCGCAGGGCAGGTGTGTACCGACGCCGGTGGCGGCGAAGAGCGCGCCGAGTGCGACGCCTTGTCGCTTGGCGACTTCGAAGATGCGAACCGCGTGCGGCAACGGGGCGGTGCCGGTGTCCTTCAGCAACTCCGCTGCTTGTTCAGGCGTGATGTTTTCACTCTCTGCCAGACGAATGGCTTCGCGTGTTGCCTCTGCACGTGATGCGATGATGACCTGCTCGCGTACACTGTAGAGACCTAGCTCGGCACCGAGTGAAGCGAGGCGTGGCAGCGCGTTGTCCTGTCGCACGGTGAGGCGAAACTCGCTGCGCGATGTGAACAGTCGGTAGGGTTCGTCCACACCGCGTGTTATCAGGTCGTCCACCAACACGCCGATGTAGCTCGTCTCGCGTCCAAGCACAAACGGATCACGTTCCTGTACCCAGCGGGCGGCGTTGATACCCGCCATCACACCTTGACCTGCCGCTTCTTCGTACCCGGTCGTGCCGTTCACTTGTCCGGCAAACCACAGTCCTGCAATCGCGCGCGACTGCAGCGTGCTGTCGAGCTGGGTGGGAGGATAATAGTCGTACTCGATCGCATAACCCGCGCGCGTCACGTTCACGTGTTCAAGTCCCGCAATCGATCGCAATACCTCGAGCTGCACGGTCGCTGGAAGCGACGTCGACAATCCGTTCACGTACAGTTCGCGCGTGTCGTGTCCTTCCGGTTCAAGAAACAGTTGATGGCGTTCGGCGTGCGGAAACTTCACGATCTTGTCTTCGACACTTGGACAATAGCGTGGGCCTTGCGATGCAATGGCGCCACCGTACATCGCACTTTCGTTGATGTGGTCGGCGATGATCGTCTTGCCCGGTGCATCGAGATACGTGATCCAGCACGGCATCTGCTCCGGGTGTCGTGTGCGCTCACCGATACGTCTCGGCGTGTCCCAGAAGTGCGACCACGACCAGTCATGCTCTTCCACTTCACTGGGCTGCACCGGCAGCGTGTCGTAGCGAACCGATCGCCCATCGATGCGTGGCGGAGTGCCGGTCTTGAAGCGACGGGTTTCGAGGCCTGCTGAGTCGAGTTGCTCGCCCAGATGCGTGTTGGCCGCTTCGCCTGCGCGGCCGCCAGCAATCTGCGCGCTTGTACCTATGTGCAGCTTGCCGCGACCGAAGGTGCCGGTGGTGAGCACGACGGCACGCGCCGCAAAGCGCCGACCCTCGAGTGTTTCAAGACCCATCACTCGCCGACCATTGTCGTCAAGCAACAGTCGGGCAACGGTGCCCTGAATGGTATGGATGCCGGCGTGCTCCTCCAGCAACGTGCGCACTGCTCGACGGTACAGTCCGCGGTCGCACTGGCCGCGCGGCGCCCATACCGCCGGTCCCTTGCCCTGATTGAGCATGCGGAATTGCAGCATGGCCAGATCCGTGGCGCGGGCCATGATGCCGCCAAGCGCGTCCACCTCGCGTACCACCGTGCCTTTGGCCACACCGCCAATCGCCGGGTTGCACGACATCTGGCCAATGGTTTCGAGCGCACTGGTGACAAGCCCGACGGTGGCGCCTGCTCGCGACGCGGCGACCGCTGCTTCAGTGCCTGCGTGGCCGCCGCCAACAACCAGGACGTCGAACGTGGCTTCAACCTGCGTGGAACGCTGCGTAGAACGGGACATGGCTGAATAGTAGCCGGGATACTCACAAAGCATGGCGCGCTGGTGGTGGTGCTCGCGGGAAAACGGTGACGCGTTCGGGAGGAATGGGGTGCTACGTGCACTCACGCACGAGGATCGTGCGTGGCCGAGATACGAGCTGATCGATGGCGAGTTGCTCGTGACGCCGTCGCCACGTCTCGCGCATCAGCTCGCCGCAATCGAGCTGTGTCGAATGCTCGACGAATACCTTGCGAAGAGTTCGGTCGGCTTGGCGCTCATGTCTCCGTCAGACCTCGAACTCCGGCCCGGGACGATCACGCAGCCGGACGTATTCGTGATCCCCCCACACACGGCGTTGCACGCCGATCGCCTCGAGTGGAGCGATGTGCGCGCGCTACTGCTGGCCATCGAGGTGATCTCGCCAAGCTCGTGGCGGAGCGACCGTGTGCTCAAGCGCGACTTCTATCTCGAGAACGGAGTGAAAGAGTACTGGATCGTAGACCTGGAAGCACGCGTGTTCGCGTGCTGGAAACCCGGTCAGGGGACGCCCGCCTTGCATCACGACGTCCTCGCTTGGGCGCCGGCCGAGCATACAGACCTCGAGATTTGCGTCAGGGATTTTTTCGGACGCATCGACAGCAAGACCGGTCGTCGGGAGATGTAGCCGCTCGACTGACCAGGGTACGCAGCGATCGCTAGCGGCTCGACGACTCGGGACACCCATCGCACCCGCGCGCGGCGCGCGTATCTTGGGGCATGCCCCTACGCATCGATGCCACCGCCCCCACGCTGCTGATCCGCAAGGCCGCCTTCGAGCGCGCCGACCTCACCCGTCGACAGTTCGACGAGGTGTTGAACCTGACGGACGACGAGTTCCGCGTGGAGGGCTCACTCATCGCCGTGGGTCCGCTGGTTGGTGAGGACACCATGAGCGGCATCATCGAGGCGCTGGAGGAGGCCGGTCTGGTGTACTTCGATGACTTCTTCGAACTGAGCGGAAACTGGCCCGAGTGGCTTCGGGTGTTTGCGCAGGGGGAGTAGCGTCGTGACTAACGAGCGGCTCATTCGGCGTGCTGACCGCGGCCCGCGCGGCGTGAGATCATGAAGCACGACACCGACGCACACCTCGTGCCCGTCGACTCGGCGCGCGTGCAGGAGCTGACTCGTCCTGATCCGGAGTTGTGGACGTTGTACATCATCTACAGCGTGTTGTCGAATGTAGCGCTGCCGTTCGTGATCCTGCCGCTGTACTTCCGATTCAAGACGCTGCGCTACCGCTTTGACGACCACGGTGTGTCGGTGTCATACGGTCTGATCTGGCGACGCGAGACGTATCTCACGTATGCGCGCATCCAGGACATTCATGTCACGCGCAACATCTTCGAACGCTGGCTTGGCATCGGTACGGTGCAGATTCAAACGGCGTCCGGCAGCGCATCCGCGACCGAGTCGATCGTCGGTCTCAAGGCGTTTCAGGAAGTGCGCAACTACCTGTACGCGCACATGCGTGGGCATCGACGAGTGCAACAACCGGGTGTGAATGCGAGCGACACGCCTCGCGATGCATTTGGCGCTGGCGGCGCGCAAGTCGGCCACGCGCAGCTGACCCACACAGCCGGGGAAGTCGCGCTTGCTGTGGACGCGCTGACGGGAATCCGCGATGAGCTGCGTGCAGTGCGACAGTTGATGGAAGCGCGTCAGTCGGACTCTCGCGATGTATGAATGGCTCAAGGGGATCATCCTGCCGTGGCTGCGCGTGGAAGACAGCGAACCGCATCCGCCGTCCGGTCATGATCCGCACGACATGCTGCGCATCGAGCGCGCTGATGCCGGCTTTCTCAAACTGCGCATGTTGCAGTGGCGTCTGTACGCACTCGCGTGGGGGATTGGTATCGCGGTGGCCAGCGCGGCACTGGTGATTTTCGATTGGCGACTGGTGTTCCTGGTCATTCCGCTGCTGCTCATCGCCGCGGCCAAGGCCGCCACGTTGTATGTCACCATGCGTCTCGACTACGAGATGCGCTGGTACGTGATCACCGATCGTAGCCTGCTCATTCGCGAAGGCGTGTGGAACGTGCAGGAGATCACGCTCACCTTTGCCAATGCGCAGAATGTGCGCGTGACGCAGGGTCCGCTCGAGCGCTTCTTTGGCTTCTCGAATGTCGAAGTCGAGACAGCCGGGGGCGGCTCAGGCGAGGCAGGAAGCTCGGGTCATCGCGCGCGCTTGCGCGGACTGGCCAACCCGCACGAGGTGCGCGGCGTGATTCTCGACGTGATGCGTCGGCATCGCACGGCAGGACTCGGCGATCCTGACGACCTGGAAGTGCAGCCGGCGTCCGAACGCGGCGATGGGCAGCGAGTCCTGGAAGGCGACGCGGCGGGGCGGGTGAGGTCCCTGCCCAGTGCGCTACTAAGCGACGTGTGGGCAGAGGCGCGCGCACTGCGCGTGGCGCTCGAGAGTGATCGGTCGGTTTGAGGTTGGCGGCGGGCTCATCTTCTCCGCTCCCTCACCGCCCGCTCGAGACGCTCCGCCGCCAGGGATGCCTCCCAGCCGACTACAGCTCGAGTGGAACCAGTTGCGCTCGAATCCATGTGGCCAGCGACTCTTCAGTGAGCGAGCCATCCGCGAGCGCCGTTATCGCCTGCACGACGTCCGCTTCAGAGGCGTTCAGATCCTTCCCATTCAGTCCAAGGAAGATCACCGCCGATAGGAACGCAGTGCGCTTGTTTCCGTCGTTGAATGGGTGCGCCTTCGCCAGGCCGAAGGCGTACGCCGCAGCGAGCGTTGAGAGGTCGCTCGTTGGCTCGTAGTGCCACTTCTGCTGTGGACGCGCAAGCGCCGCTTCCAAGGCGTTCTCATCGCGAATGCCCGGCAGTCCGCCGTGTTCGCGCAGCTGATCCAGATGGGCGGAAATCACGACGATCCGCGGTACCCAGCGCGGCGAAGCCATTTGCTACTTCGCCAGCTCGCGCAGGGCGTTTCGAAACTTCTTGGCCGCGCGTGCCGCCACCGCAAGGCCCTCTGCGACGTCCGGATCGTACGGTGTTAGCAGGATGCCACCATCGGTCTCGACCGCCAGTACCCGATCACCGGCTTCAAGGTGGAGTCGGTCTGCCATGTCTTTGGGGATCGTCGCGCCGATCGATCCACCGACTTGGCGCAGGGTGAGTTCACGAACCATACAGTCTCCGTAGCACAGGTATGCTACCAATGTAGCATTTTCGTGCTACTGCGCAAGGGAGAACTGGGTCGCAGTGCGCCTGACAGAGCCCCTACACAAACATCTCCGGACTGATCTCCAGCGACACCTCGCTGATCCGATTAGCCGGCATGCCGCTTCGGCGGGCGTGCTCGAGCACGGCCTCGGGATTTGGCGCGATGTACTCACAGTAGATCTTGCCCTCCGCGTCCGACACGTAACTCTTTACCCACACAACCTCCGGCATGCCTGCGAGCACAGCGTTCGAGTTGCGACCTGCTGCGTGCAACTGCTCCTGCGTCAGAGACCCAACGTTGCGTTCAATGATGTAGCGCGGCATGACACGTCCTGAGGGAGAAGTTTGCGATACGACTACGGTGACGGTGGCAGCTATAGCGACAACTAAAGCGACAACTATAGCGACAACTATAGCGACAACTAAAGCGACAACTAAAGCGACAACTAAAGCGACGACTAAAGCGACAACTTCGGTGGCTACTACACAGACGTCGGCAACAGCGCACGCAACAGCGCCGCGTCGTTGACTTCTTTCGCGATGCACATCGCTGCTTCCTCCGCATCGCGCACTTCATTCTGATTGCCGAGCAACGTGTTGGCGTGCGCGAGGCGTTGTTGCATCCAGCCTTCGCCGCGACGATCGCCAAGCTCAACGCGCAACAGCAGCGACTGCGAAAAACGTTCGCGCGCCTCGTCCAGGCGCCCACTGGCAATCGCAACGTCCCCCAGCGTGGCGAAGGCGTGCGCGCGCAGCAACAGTTCGCCGGTCTGCTCGGTAACACGAACTGCTTCCACCAGCGCGGTGCGGGCCTCATCCCAACGCCGCAGCTTGTGCAACGATGCGCCGAGGCTATTGAGGATGAGCGCTTCGTGCACACGGTCCGACCCTTCGCGGCAGAGGCGAAGTGCAAGCTCGTAGTGACGCACTGCATCGCGATAGTCAGCGCGCTGCCAGTGTACGATGCCAAGCGCGTTGCGTACCGTGAGTTCGCGCATGCCATCACCAACGCGTCTCGCAAGCGTCAGCGCATCCTCGTACCGCGCGATCACCTGCTCGGGCTCGAAGCCCAACCGGCGCTCACAGCGCGCCAGCCCTTCCAGCGCCTCGGCTTCACCGGCGCGGTTGCCCGTCGCACCATAAATGTTCCGGGCGCGCTCCCAGCCTGTCCGCGCAAGGTCAAACTCCTCGAGCCGCTCGTGCGCCAGTGAAATGCGTCGCCACATGAGCGCGGTGTTGACATGATCTTCGAGCTGCGCAAACAGCTCCGCGGCGCGATGCAGGTGCGGAAGAGCCTCCGAATGACGCGCGAGGCTCGACAGCACTTCACCGAGCGAATGGCTCGCGTGCGCCGAACCTTCGGCGAAGCGTGCCTTCTGGTTGATGTCGAGCGCCTGGCGGTACGTGGCGAGCGACTCCTCGATGTGACCCTGCTGCAACTGTATGTGTGCGATCGCGGGCAACGTGAAACACGCGACCACCGGATGACGATGTTCGAGTCCCTCGCGCATGATGCGGTTGAAATACTCGAGTGCGAGGTCATAGTCTCCAAGATCGCGATGTACGGTGCCGATGACGTTGAGCAATGCGCCGTAGCGAACCGGATTGTCGGTCGCCGCCGTGCGAAGCAGCGCAGCCTCGAGCACGGTGAGCGCGCGCGGCACGTCTCCCATTGCGCGCAGGATGTTCGCCATCGTCGCCATGTCACCCGCTTCTGCACGCGTATCTGCGGCTTGCCGACCGAGTTCGAGCACGCGCTCCACGATGGACAGTGCTTCATCGTGGCGTCCTTCGTGCGAACGCAACAGTGCGATGCTGCGCAGCGCATTGCGTTCTCCCACCGAATCCTCGCGTTCACTGGCGATGTGCAACGCTGTCTCCAGCGCACGCTCGGCGGCCTCGAATCGTCGCAGCAGGGTGAACGCATCGCCCTGACGCAGATAGGCCTGCGCCAATCGTTCCGACGGACCGAACGGCGCCAGCAGGCCGATCAGTCTTTCCACCAATTCGAGCTGACGGTTGCGCATGCCGAGCGTTTCCGACAATCGCTCCTGCCTGAGCAGCACGTCCGCTTCGAGATCGCGGCGCGTATCGTCGTCGGGAAGTTGCGACAGCCAGCCTTCAACGCGTTCCAGCGTGTGCAGCGCGTCGGCGTTCTGGTTCAGGCCCATCGTGCGATCGGCAGCCTGCACACCATACCGCACCGCTTCCGCCCACGACTCGGCGCGACCGAAGTGATGCGCGAGCTTGTCGACATGTTCGTCAAGGCGCGTGGCGTAGCGTGCCTCGATAGCATGTCCCACCGCCCGATGCATCGACGCGCGCTGGTGCTCGAGCAGACTGTCGTACGCCACTTCCTGCGTGAGTGCGTGCTTGAAACGAAAGAGCGGCTCGGGCACAATACTGATCTGCTGTACGAGTCCTGACGCCTTGAGTCGCTCGAGGGCCTGCGGCAGCATCTCGCGCGCGGTGCTCACTGCTTCCAGCACGCCGCGTGTAAAGTCACGTCCGATCACCGAGGCGATGCGCAGCGCCTCGAGTGCCTGCGCATCGAGACGGTCGATGCGCGTGCGCAGCACGGCCTGCACCGTCTCCGGTACCTGCAACTCGGCGACGCTGTGCGCGGCCGACGCTTCACCATTGTGGACCGCGACTGCGCCAATCTCACGCAGCGCCTCGCACACTTCTTCCAGGAAGAACGGATTGCCGCCCGTTCGCTCGTGCAACTGTTGCGCGAGTTCGGATGTAATGCTCGACGCGCCAAGCACACCGCGCGCGATGGCGGCGGTGGCTGTGTCGTTGAGTGGCGTGAGGTGCAACACACGAACCTGTTCCGTGTTGCCCCAGTCGATGGTGGCATCGGGACGCGACGTTGCGACCACCATCAATGGCGCGCCCGCCACCACTTCGGCGAGTTGCCGGAGCGCGGCGCGCGAGGCTTCGTCAGACCAGTGCCAATCCTCGAGCAGCAGCAAGGTCGGTTTGTCGCGTGCGCTGAGCGTAAACAGCGCCGCTATCGCTTCCAGCATGGCGCCCTGAAACAGGTCGCCGCGCACATGCTCCGGCACCGGATACGCCGCGCTCGGTATGGAAAGCAATGCGAGCAGCAACGGCAGGAACTCGTCGAGTGCGCGATCGATGGCGCGCGCCGATATCACCATCGCTTCGTGCCGTTCGGACGGTGTGCCCCCGTCTGGCATGCCGAGCGCTTCGCAGACGGCTTCGATGAATGGTGAGAAGGGCGTGCTGCTCGCGTACGTGTCGCAGCGCCCGATCAGCACGCGCGCGGCACGCTCGACAGCGCCGTCTCGCAGCTCTCGCAACAATCGACTTTTGCCAACGCCCGCTTCGCCGACGATTGCCGTGAAGCCGCCGCTGCCACTCACTGCAGCATCCAGTCGCTGCATCAGTTCACTGCGTTCGCTGTCGCGTCCGACAAACGGTGTGAGTGTTTCCAGCGTCGCACTGTCCAATCGCGAACGTACATCGGATTCGCCGAGCACCACGAACGTGCTGATCGAAGCACCATCGGCCGATCTCGCAGGTGAGCGTGCTTCCGCAGTACGCACGAACGGTGTCACCAGACGTCGCGCCTCGGCGCTGACCACAATCGTGTCCGGATCAGCGGCGGCCGCCAGACGTGATGAAAGCTCAACCGGCGCGCCGCTCAGCCGGTAACGCCGGTCGGGAGCGCCTGCGTGTTGCACAACCACTGGTCCGACGTGCACACCCAATCGCACGCGCAAGGCGATCGGAAGACGCGCGGTGAGTGACGCGGCAAGGTCGCGAACAGCGGCTTGCAACGCCATTGCAGCTCGCACGCCACGCAGTGCGTCTTCGTCGTGCGCCGTGGGCACTCCGAAGAGCATGAGCAGCCCGTCACTCGAACTCTGGTTGAGCACCCCGCCGTGTGCGTGTGCGGCCACCGTTGCCGCATCGCGAATCTGCGCGAACACTGCGTCGGCCTGGTCGGGGCTCAGCCGGTCGATCAGCGCGTCATGTCCGTCGATCGTACACGACACCAGTGTTACCTGGCGCCGTTCGCCGCTGCGCGTGATGGACGTGTCACGCATGGTGTCGGGCGCGGGCCGGTCACCGTTCGGCAGCACCGCGGCCGGGACATGCGCAATGGATATGCGCGCGGCGCTGGCCAGCAGGGCATCGAGCAGCGCGGCTGTGTCGGCATATCGATCGCCCGGTCGCTTGGCGAGCAGCGTGTGTACGATCGCCTCGACATCCGGAGGCACATCGGTGCGCACTTCCGAAAACGGCGCGGGATCGGCCGTCAAAGTCGCCGCCAACAGCGCCTGATCCGCGCGGGCACGGAACGGGCGCACACCGGCGAGCATCTCGTACAATACCACACCCAACGACCACAGATCGGTGCGATGATCCACCGATTCCCCGAACGCCTGCTCCGGACTCATGTACGCGAGCGTTCCGATGGCGCCCGTTGCCTGTGTCGCGGTGACGTCGGAGAGCTTGGCGATTCCGAAATCGAGAATCTTCACCAGGCCGTCGGCCGTGATCATCACGTTCGCCGGCTTG
>JBGTFN010000470.1:0-4712 GCA_041747275.1 Gemmatimonadaceae bacterium
TCCCGCCCGTAGTGCCTGCTCGAACCCACCCCGAGAGGAAGGCATGATTAGCCGAGAAGATGTCGAGTCGTTTCTCGACCGTATGACCGCTGAAGGCGTGACGCACGAAGAAGTCGAACAGGGATTGTGGACGGTCCGGCCCGGCGGTGCGCTCGAGTTCGACGTCGTGTTGAGCTACACACCACCCGTGCTGTTGCTGCGCGTCAAGGTCATGCCTGTGCCCACTGAAGCGGCCGAAGTCGCTGCGCTGAGTCGCCGGTTGCTCGAGCTCAACGCCACCGACCTGCTGCACGGGTCGTACGGTATCGATGGTGACGCCATCGTGCTTACCGAAGCGCTCGAGCTGTCGCATCTCGACTACGAGGAGTTCCTCGCGTCGTACGAAAGCATCACCCTGTCGCTGGCATCGCACATGCGCGAGCTGGCCTCATTCCGCGAGGTACGCTGACCGATGGGCATCTTCGATCGACTCTCGAGCCTGATCAAGTCGAACCTCAATGATCTCATCTCCTCCGCAGAAGACCCGGAGAAGATGCTCAATCAGATCATTGTGGACATGCGTAACCAGCTCGCGAAGGCCAAGCAGCAGGTGGCCGCCGCGATTGCAGACGAGAAGCGCCTCAAGGACCAGGCCGACAGCGAGTTCAAGCTCGCCGACGACTGGGAGCGTCGCGCCATGCTCGCTGTGCAGCAGGAACGCGACGATCTCGCCAAGCAGGCGCTCATGCGGCAGCAGGAGCATCTGGAGCACGCCCAGTCACTGGCCATGACGTGGGAGACGCATCGCCACGAAACCGAAGCGCTCAAGCAGTCGTTGCGCGACCTCAACGACAAGATCGAAGAGGCCAAGCGCAAGAAGAATCTCCTGCTCGCGCGTCAGCGTCGTGCAGAAGCGCAGCAGCGCATCTCGCAGACGATGTCGGGACTGTCCGACAAGTCCGCGTTCGAAGCGTTCAACCGCATGGAAGAGAAGATCACGCAGAACGAGCGACAGCTCGTCGCTGCGAAGGAGATCGAGGATGAGTTCACGGGCGACAAGCTGAGCACTGAGTTCAAGCAGCTCGAGCGGCATGCCGGTGGCGCCAGCGCCGACCTGCAGCTCTCGGCGCTCAAGGAACGCATGGGCATGCTCTCGGCGGGGTCTTCGGCCCCGGCGAAGCAGCTCCCCGCGGGTGCGAAAGAGGCAAAGGAAGCCGCGGCGCCGGCCCCCGACGCCAAGCCGACCGAGGAGTCCGAGCTCATCGCTCAGATCGAGGGGTTGCGCGAGGGACGTCCGGGCAACTGAGTTACTGCGTCCCCAGTCCGACGTCCTTTCGCTGCCCCGTATGTCTCGTCCCCGACGATTCCTGATTCTCGCCGAAGGCAACTTCGGTCCGCTGTCCTCGAAGACGGCCAACGCCTGCATCCGGTACGCACCGCAAGACGTCGCGGTCGTACTGGACAGCGCGGCCGCGGGTCGAACCTCACAGGATGTGCTCGGCTTCGGCGGAGACATTCCTGTGGTGGCCACCTTCGACGAAGCCATGCGGCATCAGCCGTCGGCGCTTCTCATCGGCATTGCGCCGGCCGGAGGCCAGTTTCCTGCATCGTGGCGCACACTGGTGGTCAGCGCGCTCAAGGCCGGACTCGACGTCTGGAGCGGCCTGCACACGTTGCTGGGCGACGATCCCGAGTTCGCGGCCGTGGCCATGGCGAACGATGCCACGATCCGGGATCTGCGCCGCTCGCCCGAAGATCTGGATGTGTCCTACGGCCGAGTCCGAGATGTCGATGCAACGATAATTCTCACCGTGGGCAGCGACTGCAACATCGGCAAGATGACGACGCAACTGCAGATTCAGGATGGCGTGCGGCAGCGTGGACATCGCGTGTCGTTTGCTGCCACCGGGCAGACGGGCATTCTCATCGAGGGACGCGGCATTGCCGTGGACGCAGTGGTCGCTGACTTCATCGCCGGCGCGGCCGAGCGCCTCACCATCGAAGCTGCGGAGGACGCCGATATCGTGCTCGTGGAAGGGCAGGGCTCCATCGTGCATCCCGCGTACTCAGGCGTGACACTCGGGCTCATGCACGGCTCACTGCCGCACGCCATGATCCTGTGCGCGCAGCCCAGTCGCACCACGGTGAACCGGAATGCATGGGTGCCGATTCCCACACTCAGTGAACTCATCCGGCTGCACGAACAACTCGCCGAGCCGCTGCGTCCCGCGCCGGTGATCGGTGTGGCGCTGAACACGTATGACTTGTCGGACATCGAGGCACGCGAATCGATCGAACGAGCGAAGGCGGAAACCGGGCTCCCGGTCACTGATCCGGTGCGCTATTCGTCCGCGCCACTCGCCGATGCACTCGACGCGTTTCATCGTGAACGCATCGAGGCGATGTCGTCGCTTCGGTAAGACAAGCCGTGCCGGCGTGTTCGCAACGCCACGACACAATCAGCAGCGGTTTGGTGAAGGGGAGGACACGGGCTCGCGCTATGATGCGCCCATGTCTTCCCCTTCGCTTGTTTCGCACGGCGGATGGCACTTCGCCATCCCGCAGCTGGTCGTCAGCGCTGGCTCCGGCGGCGCCATGCTCACCATCACGCTGCTGCAGCCCACCGAGATCGTGCTCGAGCCGGCACGCGTGCTTGTGCTGCATGATCCTGTGGGCCTGACTGGCGATCGTGTTCTTGCGCACGTGTACCGCGAGGCGGCGCTGCAGGTGGCAGATGTCAGCGAAGGCGACACGTGTGCCTCCAGCACCGGCTCCAGCACCGACAGCAGCGCCGGCGCCGGTGTCGGCCTCATGTCAGGCGGCGTGCACTTGCAGTGGCTGGTGGTCAGGCCGCCCATCACGCGCGTCTGGGATGCGATGGACTCGCTGAATGATCGCACCTGGCGAGTGCTGCAGCGCCGCCAACTCGACAGCGGACGAGCACGAACACGAACCTTCCCCCCAGCGACGCAGGCGCTGGAAACGCACGCACCGCGAGTGGCGGAGACGCTTCGCACAGATAGCGACCCGCCGCAACGCGCACGCGGACGCGCGCTGATGCTGCTCAGTGAGTCCGAGCGTCAGGATGCCCTCTCGACGCTCGCTACGGCGCGATTGCTCACGCGGGCGCTGCGCAAGCGGTGGGCCGTGCTCGCGTGCGCTCGGGAGGGACCGCTCACGTCCAGTGCGGCTCCACCGCCGCCTGAGCGCGCGTGGTGCGATCGCGTCGTCTGTCAGGGCGGTGTGCTGCGTCCGGTGGCGGCACGCTAGATTAGCCCAGCAGAGTTCTCAGCCAGCCGCACGAAGCGGTCCGACATTCGCACGCGTCTTGCGCCCGACATCCTCCCGTTCGTCCGCCATGTCCGAGTTTCGCCTGTACAACACGCTCACGCGCCGCGTCGAGCCGTTCGCGCCGGTTGATGGTCACACCGTTCGCATGTACGCCTGTGGACCCACCGTCTACAACCCGGCGCACCTCGGCAACTTTCGCACGTTCCTCTTCGAGGACCTCATGCGGCGCACGTTTCGTCTCCATGGCTGGGACGTGTTGCAGGTCATGAACCTCACCGACGTCGACGACAAGATCATCAGGAAAGCCGCGGCCAATTCGCAGACGATCACGCAGGTGACGGAGCCCTTCACCGAGCTTTTTCACACTGACCGTCGCTACCTGCGCATTCAGGATGCTGAAGTGTATCCCAAGGCGACGGAACACATTTCGGAAATGATCTCGCTCGTGCAGACGCTGGTGGACAACGGCACGGCGTACGTCGCCGAAGATGGATCGGTATATTTCGCGATCGATCGTTTCGCGAACTACGGCAAGCTTTCGCAACTCGATACGCGAGAGCTGAAGGTGGGTGCGCGAGTCGCGCAGGATGAGTACGCGAAGGAAAACGCGCAGGACTTCGCGCTGTGGAAGGCCGCCAAGACTGAGGACGAAACCACTGGTGCTGCATGGGACTCGCCGTGGGGACGAGGACGTCCGGGCTGGCACCTCGAGTGCTCGGCCATGGCCATGAAATACCTCGGCGAGACGTTCGACCTGCATGCCGGCGGCATCGACCTCATCTTCCCGCATCACGAAGACGAGATTGCACAGTCGGAGGCCGCCACGGGCAAGACGTTCGCGCGCTGCTGGTGCCACGGTGAGTTTCTGCTCACTGACGGCGCCAAGATGGCCAAGCGTGTCGGCAACGTTGCCACGGTTGTCGATCTTCGTGAGCAGGGCATCGATGGTGCGGTGTATCGCCATTTCATCTTCAATGCGCACTACCGCAAGCAGCTCAATCTCGGCGAAGATTCGCTCGAGCAGTCGCAGGCGGCCGTGCGTCGCATCGGCACGTTCGCGCGTCGGTTGACGGAGGCGACGGGCGGCACACCAGCGCTGGCTGAGGCCGCACGAATCGCCGAAGCAGATTTCCGCTCAGCGCTGTTCGATGACCTCAACGCGCCTGAGGCACTGGCCGCGTTGTTCACCTTCATCACGCACGCCAACCGTGAACTCGCGGCGGGCGGCTCAGACACCGAGGCCCTGGCGGAAGCGCGTCGTGTCTTCGCCGTGATGGACAGTGTGCTCGACCTCGTGCCGACCGCAACCGAAACGGACGCTCAGTTGGCTACATGGGTGGAGGAGCGGTTGTCTGCGCGTCGCGCCGCCCGTGCGTCCCGTGACTTTGCCGCCGCCGACGCCATCCGCAACGAACTGGTCGCGCGCGGCATCGAGGTCGAGG